>JBHHVC010000055.1:0-13998 GCA_046754125.1 Candidatus Zixiibacteriota bacterium | reverse complement strand
CCAATATCTCATTTTGGTCCAGATAGGCGAGAAAAGCAAATAAAGAATTGGCGATCAGCCCTTGCATTTTCCCGACTGGCGGAACACCAACGGCCTGACTGTCCTTGCTTCCGGAGTCGTTCAACCCTATTATTGGCCGAAAACATGACAAAAGACTGCTCCATGACTTTGGGAGGACCTTCTAGTTATTCCTGAAACCCTGGCGGCAGGGGTGGCATCAGTCGGAGTCGGTACCGTTGAAAGGAAGAAGAGCGCGTGATGAATGGCAAACGAGTCCTGGTAACCGGTGGAGCCGGATTTCTGGGATACCATCTGGCACAGAGTCTTCCACAGCATAATGCTGCCTTCGTCGCATTGAACGACATTGCGCCGTTCTTCAAAGAGGAGTATCCGGATGAATACCTTCTTGCAAAGGTTGACGTTCGCGACGAGGACGCCATGTATCGTCTGATAAATGATAACCAAGTAGACACAATCATACATTGCGCCGCCGCCTTGCCTCTTTGGCCAAAGGCGGAAATCTATTCGACAAATATAGAAGGCCTCAAAAATACACTGACACAGGCACAGAAGTGCGGTGTAGAACGGTTTGTTTTTGTCAGTTCAACGGCTGTCTATGGCGTTCCCGACAAGCATCCCCTCGTAGAGGATGACCCGGTCGAGGGAGTCGGCGCTTACGGCGAGAGCAAGATAGCGGGCGAGCAGGTCTGTGCCGATTTCCGCTCGCAAGGAATGTGCATCACCGTGATTCGCCCCAAGACCTTCATTGGTACAGCCCGGCTGGGCGTGTTTCAGATTCTGTACGATTGGGTTGATTCCGGCAAGCGCATTCCAATCATCGGCAAAGGCAATAACTTGTACCAACTCCTGGAAGTTACAGACCTGATTGACGCTATCTTTCTGGCTGCCACAGCTCCTGCTGATATCGCCAACGACGTGTTCAATGTCGGCGCGCAGCATTTCGACAAAGTTAAGCTCGACGTTGGCGCATTGTGCAACTTTGCCGGCAACGGGGCACGGGTTATGCCAACTCCCGCATCTGTTGTCAAGCCTGCACTCGCTCTTTTTGAATTCTTGAAGATTTCGCCGCTGTACAAGTGGGTATACGGCACAGCCGACAAAGATTCGTTTGTCTCGACTGCCAGGATTGAGAACAAACTAGGCTGGAAAGCTCGTTATTCAAACGAAGATGCACTTATCACCTCCCACAAATGGTATCTTGAACACAAAGAGGAACTAATCACTCAGAAGGCGGGAGTCACTCACAGGGTCGGCTGGGACCAGGGGATATTGAAACTGTTCAAGCGGTTCATGTGATTGGTGCCGTTTCCGACAACTATGTTGCCGCATAAGCACTTCGCCTTTCCGCAATACAACGATTTGCGGACGTACACACGTGCCGTATCGGCATTTCTATAAGTTTCCTGCAAGGTTCGATTTTTTTGTTCCGACCGTTGAATAGCGCTTGACAAGCCTCCGATTGGGGCTATTTTGGTTCCGCTTTATTAAACAAAATGGTGTCGTTTATTAAACTTGAAAAAGATTGGGCGACCGGCAGTGGAATTACGAATTGGCGAGAAAATACTGGCCTTAAGGCAGGCATCGGAATTGACCCAGGCCGAACTGGCCGACCGGGCCAGTTTGACCAAGGGATTCATTTCTCAGTTGGAGAACGACCAGACATCGATCGGTGTCGACTCACTGGCCGATATCCTCGATGCTCTCGGCGTCACACTGGCTGAGTTCTTTGCCGATTCCACTGAGCAGAAAGTAGTGTTCAGCCCGTCCGAGCGAGTTTCTGTCGACAACAAAGGTGCCAGCCGTTTTGAACTGTTAGTGCCCGGCTCGACCAACAATCTCATGGATCCGATTATGGTCGACCTTGATCCGGGCCAGCAGTTGTCCATATCAGCGCCGCACGCGGGCGAACAGTTCGCCTATGTACTAAGCGGAACAGCCACACTGCAATTGAGCAAACAGGTGTACCAGGTCCCGGCGAAGAATTGCTTCTATTTCACTTCGGACCAGCGACACCAGATTTCGAACAGGTCGAGCAAGAAAGTCAGCTTCCTGTGGGTAACGACGCCTCCTCAGATGTAGGCGACGTATTGAAACCTCGAAAGGAGGGATAGCGATATGAAACGACTGGGACGTCACTTGATAGTCGAATACACTGGCTGCGACCGAACAATTCTCGATGACATCGGTCAAATGGAGCAGCACATGACGGAGGCAGTACGACGGTCGGGAGCGACTATCGTAAAATCCGTTTTCCATCGCTACAACCCCCAGGGAGTGTCCGGAGTCGTTGTTATTGCGGAATCGCACATGTCCATCCACACCTGGCCTGAGTACTGCTACGCCGCAGTCGACTTTTTCACCTGTGGCGACGCCGTAGACCCATATCTGGCGCACGATCACTTGTACAACATGCTGCGGTGCACCGGCAGCGACATCAACGAAATCAAGCGCGGTATTCCTTCGACTACCGACGAGGTCATAGATCACAAGCCGGTCACCGGTCTGCTGCTATCTCCTGTGAGAGTGGGATAGCCGAAGGGACTGGATGATGGTGTATTCTGTTGAATCGCTTGGAAGGGGCCGGCTCCCGCGCTCGCTCTCGACCGACCCCAAACTGCTGCGCGAACTAGCTTACCAAGACGGTCCGCCGACTCCCTGCATGGTCCTCTCTCGTTCGTCAGTAGCCTTCAACTATGACGCTCTTAAGGCAGCCCTGCCGCGAGCGGAAATTCACTATGCCGTCAAACCGAACAGTCACCATGCCGTCCTCAGGGCAGTAATTGGTCGTGGTGGTAATTTTGATGTTTGTTCGGCTGCTGAAATCGAAGCCGTTAGTCGTCTCGGTGTGGACCCAAAAACATTGATCCACTCGCACCCGATCAAAGCCATCGATGAATTCGATTATGCCGTCGGTAAGGGCTTGAGGACTTTCGTTGTCGACAACAAATCGGAAATCGACAAGTTGCGCAGATACACCGACAAGAAATTGCAAATACTTGTTCGTTTCCGCATACCTACCAACCAGACTGCTGTGGTTAATCTGCAGTACAAGTTTGGCTGCATGCCCGAGGAAGTACTACCTTTCGCTCGTATGATAGAGGCGAGCGGCCACGAGTTCTACGGACTCTGCTTTCACATTGGATCGCAGTGCGTACACAATCAAAACTATGTCAAGGCGATTTCTGCGGCACACGACCTGATTCGTGAACTTGACATGGCTGGGTTCGATACACGCCTGCTGGACATCGGCGGCGGTTTTCCGGTTGAATATATCCAGCCAATTGCTCCCATCGACCAGTTCTGCGCACCCATCCGCCGAGCGCTCGGCCACCACATTCGCCCCGGAATCAAAGTTGTCAGTGAACCGGGACGATTCATCGCAGCCAGTCCGGTAACTCTGGTATGCAGCATTATCGGAAAGGCCTGCCGCGACGGCAAAACCTGGTATTACCTCGATGACGGACTGTATTCAACCTTTTCCGGCATTGTCTACGATCACTGCCAGTATCCGGTAATCACCAGCCGTTCCGGGCCGAGCGAATTGTCAGTGCTGGCCGGACCGACCTGTGATTCCTTTGATGTCATGTATGACGGACTGATGATTCCCAATCACGAAGTCGGTGATCGTATCATGTTTTCTATGACCGGCGCCTACTGCCAAGTGTCCGGATCGGGATTCAACGGCCTGAAACGCCCAACCTACACTGTTATTGACTAGGAACGCCGAAGTGTCTGAACAGATTGACGATACATACATTGCTGAAGAGGGAATGACCGATCTCTGGAACGTATGGTATTCTGAACTCCACAACAATTGCTCCGGCCTGACTCTGCGCGTTGATAAAGTGGTGGAGTCCACACAGTCAGAGTTTCAGCGCATCGAGGTTCTGGAAAATCGTGACTTCGGCAAGCTTCTCGTGCTTTACGGCTCTTTGATGGTGTGCGAGAACGATAACAATTCCTACAACGAAATGATCTCCCACGTACCCCTGTTCGTGCATCCCAAGCCGGACAAAGTGCTGATCATTGGCGGCGGCGACTGCGGCACACTTACCGAAACGCTCAAGCATCCCGAAGTCGGCGCGGCAACTATGGTTGAAATCGACCGGCAGGTTGTCGAAATGTCGAAGAAACATTTCCCGGCTCTTACCTCAGGACTGTCGGACCCGCGGGCCAATCTGCTCTTCGAGGACGGCAAGAAGTTCATTGAGCAGTCGCAGGACAGGTTTGACCTGATTATGCTCGACCTGTCCGATCCGGTGGGACCGGCCGCCGACCTGTTCCAGAAGTCCTTTCATCAGGATGTATACAATCGGCTAAGCGATGACGGTATCATGGTGGCACAGAGTGAGTCGCCCTATTTTAATCAACGCACCGTCAAACAGATGTACCGTAACCTGCGGGACATTTTTCCCATCGTGCGGATGTACACATGTTTCATGCCAATATACCCGTCCGGTTTCTGGTCGTTTGCGTTTTGCAGCAAGAAGTATCACCCGATCGACGACTTCGATATCGAACGTTTCCTCTCTCTTGATTTGCATACACGCTACTACAACGAACAGATACATTGCAGCAGCTTTTCACTCCCTCAATTCATCGCCGACCTTTTGAAATAAGTATGCAAACGCTGTCTGTGCATTGTCGCGCCGCTTAGGCCTGCCGGTGAAACCAGTCCTGCTCCTGCAAAACTGCCCGGCCGAGTCACCCGGTACGATTCTGGATTATCTGCGCCAACGCTCAATAGATTACCAACATGTGCGCACCTATAATGTATGTGAACTGCCCTCGGTTGATAACTTCGGCACCGTCATTAATCTTGGCTGCCCACATTCAGCCTCAGATTACCACGACCACGAATACTTGACACGTCTGTTCGCGCTTGTCTGTGATGTAGTGCGACGGGATATTCCATACTTAGGCGTCTGTTTCGGCGCGCAGCTGCTTGCCCGTGCTCTTGGTGCCGAAGTAAGGCCGAACTCAGTCAAGGAGATCGGTGTCTATACTGTCCGTGTCACCGATGCAGGTGTGGCCGATCCACTATTCAGTCAATTAGACCGCGAGATTGAGGTTGTGCAGTGGCATGGCGATACATTTAGAGTACCTTTCAACGCCCAGTTGCTCGTCGAAGGGGATGATTGCACTAATCAGGCCTTTCGCAAAGGGAATATGATCGGCCTACAGTTTCATTTGGAAGTCGATGCCAACGAAATCACGCGATGGTGCAATGAATACTCCACCGAGCTGACTGAGTTTGGCTTAACAAGTGACGATCTTATTCACGACACCGAACAACTGTCTGACAATATGCGTACGCTGAACTTTCGTATGCTGGATGGCTTCTTCGGCAGGTAGTTGTGATCTCGGTGAAATGCCTTGAGTCTCTGATGTTTTGGGGCAGACCGTAGGTCGGCCGCCCACAAGCTACTGAGATACACCGCTATTTAGCAACTGCGCCTCGCTACGAAAATAAGCTCACCGGGATAAACCGATCCGAACGGCTGCCTCTGGAAACCAGCGTACAATGCCTCCACCTGCAAACCTGATCGCACCAGCAGATGTTCCATTTCGTAGCGAAAGGAATACCGAATGGGAAAGTTGTGTGCCAGTTTCTCGGTGTGCCCGTCCGGGTGGGATTTGTAATAGATAATCTCTGCCTCAACAATCTGATTGTGCAGGTCCACTTCTTTGGTGAGGAATCGTCTTCGCACAGTGGTACCGTCCGAAAGCGAGAAGTCCGGCTCCTCGCCCCATTCCTGTTTGTATTTCTCATCGGTCAAGACGGCCAATGACGGATTGAACAGGTCGACCACAAACCGTCCGTCATCATCTAAATGATCCCGCACTGCGGCCAGACAATTGAGCTGATCGTCAACTGTTACCAGGTGTTGAAATGCCCGAAATGGTACCGTGATAAGCTTGAATCTGCGGCCGAGATCGAAGTCGGTCATACAAGCTTCCAGCAGAGTTACACGCTCTTGCACATCGGCAGGTTCTGCGCCAACTCGTTTTCGACAAACCTTCAGCATCGGTTCTGACAGGTCGAGGCCTGTTATGTCGATCCCCGCTCGCGCTATTTCCAGGAGTATCCTGCCTGTGCCGCATCCCAACTCCAGCACTGGTTCCCCGAACTCTTTTGCGCATTCTACATAAAATCCCGTATCACCGCGCTGACCATGCAGGGGCACCTGATCGTACAATTCAGCCACAAATGGCTGATCCACATAGCCGCCAGTTCTGTTCGGTTGCGAATCGTTCATCAAGACACCCGGCCGGTCTTTGTGCCAATCACTATTCGGATTCCGGTCCATCATATTCGAATGGTGGTGGGCCGAGCTTGCGCATTGGCTTCTCCCGGGTCATTTCTTCGTATGCATGGGCCAGCAGCCCCGGTACGCGAGAGATAATGAAAAACCCTTTGCCCAACTTCCAGTCGAATCCCATGTCTGAAATTACAGCGGCAATGGCGCCATCAACATTGATCGGGAGGCGTTTGCCCAGACTCTCGGCCAAGGCATTTTCGACCGCCTTGCACAGGTCGATATGGCGGCCATGATACCCACTGCGTTCGGCAATCTCGAATAACTTTGCCGTACGAGGGTCGACCTTGTGCAAGCGATGGCCGAAACCCGGCATTCGTATCTTGTTCGCCCTGAGCCATTCGACAAGGTTGATAGCCACTTCGGCAACGTCGTCGCCGTTGATCTGTGTTGCCCACTCCTGCAGTAATTTTGCCGACTGCTCGATTGCGCCGCCATGCGTGTCTCCGATCGTCAAAATGCCTCCGGCAATAGCAGCGTTGAGCGAGTTGCCACCTGACAACACTGTCCTGGTCGCTAGCACCGATGGCGGCGATGGCCCATGATCGATTGACGACAACAGGATCGCATTCATCAATTCCTTTTCGGCCCGATTGGGCCTCTTGCCTTTCAAAATCAGGTAGACCGCCTCGGCATAGGAATAGCTCTCCATAACATCGGTAATGTCGTGGCCCCGCACACATATCTTGCCCGGCCCGATATCGGTGATCGCTGTTTTCCATGCCCGATCAGACATGCTGCACCTCGCAATGAATTATCTTATTCATTGTCACTGCTTTGTCGTATCCGCCTTCGGGGGATTCATTACAAACTCTATCCATTGTTGTTGAAGACTGTCTACAGTTATCCCGAACAGGCCGACAACCGCCGAATCCAGCCCCGTCTGCACACTGTAGAGCGCCCACAGCCCGTCCCGTCCGTATTGATAGCGAACAAAGTCGACAAAAGTCGCCGCAGGAGCCGGCTTTATTCGGCTTGAGTGATAGTCGAAAAGAGTATCCTCGTCCAACTCCCGCAGACCCACAAGGGCGCCCCGCTCGACTGATTCGCGCACCATCTCGCGATAGTTCATCCCACTGTAGTCGAACAGTGTCATGATACCCTGTCGCACAAAGTCGAGCCGAGGCTTCTGGGGCTGCCAGAGCTGAACCAGCCACTCCATCAGCGATGGGCCCAGATACGACGGCGGCCAATAGTGGATTGCGTTCCGCTCGGCATACGGCCACTGGTGACCGGTGATCTCCACCGCCTGTCCCTCTCCGGTATAGTAATAGACCGCCAGTGTATCCCGAGGCTGGTTCATCCCTAAAAATTCGCATCCCCGCTCGATAGCACGCATATAGCCGACCGCGATGCTGTTCATGCTCGGCTCATGGAAATGCCCTTCGGGATAAATGATCCGTACTGTTTTGTAAGTGTACGTCTTCCAGTTCGCATATGCCGCAGGTGAACTCTGTTGGGCTGACAAACTATCGGCAGACTGATCCTGCTTTCCCTGCTGCTGACCACTACAGCCAAACCAGCAACCGAAAGCTATTGCGACGAGGAGCATAGAAGCCACGCGGCGCGCTGCTCTTCCCCAGACGAATATTATGTTGTATAGTTGACTGCCATTCAAACTCAACACTACCTCCGACTATTTCCGGTAACCCGCTATTGGAACGTAGTATAATTCCCGATAGCGCACCTGTCAAAGAGTATCCAGTCGTTAATTATTTCACAAGGGACTTGACTTCAGCCGCCCAGTTAGCGATACTCAAAACGGAAACAGATTTGGCTGGATTTCATGATATGTCGGTACTGCGCAAAGACAACCAGGCTTCCCGGCAGACCGCATTCCCGGACGAAAGGACTATGGTTACAGTCGATATGGCCCGCCATCCGATCCAATCGTTTCCATTGCCGTCATTTCGCCGTCGAGTGGTTATCATTGCAGGCGGTTACGGAGTCGGGAATTCAGAAGTTGCCGTCAATCTTGCTCAACATCTGCTCACTGTTGATTCATCCCCAGTCATGCTAGCCGACCTGGATTTGGTCAATCCCTATTTTCGGTCGCGCGAGGCTGCTGAGGAACTGCGAAATCTGGGCATCACTCCCCTGATTCCGAAAGGCGGACAGTTCTATGCCGACCTGCCCATAGTATTGCCGGAAATAAAGGGAGCTATGGAGAGGACCGATGGACGCCTGATTCTCGATGTCGGCGGCGATGATGTGGGCGCTCGCGTCCTTGCTTCGCTGGCAGATGCTATCAACATCGATCAAACCGAGATGCTGTTTGTACTCAATTCCAGCAGACCGTTCTGTCGAACTGTCGACGAATGTCGAAAGCTCTTGGCCGAAATCGAGCAGTCCGCCGCCCTGTCGTTCACCGGGATAGTGAATAATACGCATATGATGGAAGACACAAGAGCACAAATGATTCTCGACAGCCACCATCTTTGTCGCCAATTCGCCGAGATGGCATCGCTGCCAATTCGCTTTGTCAGTTGCGAATCGGCCTTTGTCGATCAGCTTTCAGGCGACGAGATCGATGTTCCGGTTCTTCCGCTCAACCGTATGCTGCTCAAGCCGTGGGAACAGAAAACCAGGTCCGGCAGGTCACGGTAACCCCGAATGCCGACCATCAAAGTTGACAAGAACCAGTGCAAGGGGTGCGAACTGTGCGTACACGTCTGCCCGCAGGGGATTCTCTCTATGTCCAAAAAGATAACGGTGCGCGGGTATTTTTATGCACAGATGCACGACCCCTCTCGCTGCATCGGATGCCGCCTGTGTGCTGTCACCTGTCCCGACGTAGCAATCCAGGTGCGAACCAACGGTACAATGTTCGCCCTGTTTGAGTATTAGCCAAAGACAGAGGACTTATGGCCAAACTGTTGATGAAAGGAAATGAAGCAATTGCCGAGGCTGCTCTTCGTAGTGGAGCCGAGGCATACTTCTGTTATCCCATCACGCCTCAAACCGAAGTGGCAGAGTATCTGGCCAAACGAATGCCAGAGGTTGGCGGCGTATTCCTGCAAGGCGAGAGCGAAGTCGCGGTCGGCAACATACTCCTTGGAGCGGCCGCTACCGGCAGGCGTGTTTTCACCACTTCGTCGTCGCCGGGAATCTCGTTGATGCAGGAATCGCTGTCGTACATGGCTGGCGCCCAACTTCCCGCCGTACTAGTAAATATCATGCGCTGCGGCCCCGGTCTGGGTGGTATTCTCCCGGGACAGGCCGACTACTTTCAGTCTACTAAGGGGGGTGGGCACGGTGATTATCATCTGTTGGTCCTGGCTCCGTCCACCATCCAGGAAGCGGTTGACCTTACAATGCTGTCATTTATTTTGGCCGAGAAGTACCGCAATCCTGTTATGATCATAGGTGATGGCATGATCGGACAGATGATGGAACCGGTCGAATTCAAAGAAAACCACGACCAACAAACACTCGACCCCAAAAGCTGGGCTGCCACCGGCGCTAAGGGACGTGAACCGCGCATATTCAAATCGCTTTTTCTGGACCCGGACCTGCTCGAACAAAACAACCGTGTCTTGCAGGAAAAGTATCAGCGCATGAAACAGGAAGAAGTTCGCTTTGAAAAATACAAAATAAACAATGACTGCAACCTGCTGATTGTCGCCTACGGCACAATGGCTCGCATCTGCCAGACAGCTATCGATGAACTCGAGCAGGAGAGTATCGCCGTTGGCCTGTTCCGACCGATCAGCCTCTTTCCCTTCCCTGAACAGGAACTGTTCGAGACAGCCTCACAGAAATACATCAAATCGCTGCTCACCATTGAGATGAGTGCCGGACAGATGGTCGAAGATGTGGAGCGATGCGTTCGCGGAGCCAAACCAGTATCCTTTTATGGCCGCACCGGCGGAATTGTCCCGTCCCCGGATGAAGTGAAAGACCAAATCAAGAAACAGATCGCTGAACTATAGGATCGAACAACAGGTGTTACCATGAAACAGCCGGAACCATCCACCATATTTTCACGGCCCGAATCTATGACCGATGCCGTGACCCACTACTGTCCCGGTTGTACGCATGGGATCATTCATCGGCTGGTTGCCGAAACGTTGGATGAACTCAAAATTCGAGAACGGACCGTCGGCGTTGCACCGGTCGGCTGTGCGGTGCTGGCATACAACTACTTCAACTGTGATTTTGTTGAAGCTCCCCACGGCCGCGCTCCCGCACTGGCCACCGGATTCAAGCGGATTCGTGCGGACATGATTGTGTTTACGTATCAGGGCGACGGTGACCTCGCCTCAATCGGTATGGGCGAAATCGTGCACGCCGCCAATCGCGGAGAAAAGTTCACAACCATTTTTGTAAACAACGCAATCTATGGCATGACTGGCGGACAGATGGCCCCCACTACACTGGAGAATCAGATAA
Source organism: Candidatus Zixiibacteriota bacterium (assembly GCA_046754125.1). GTDB lineage: Bacteria > Zixibacteria > MSB-5A5 > GN15 > FEB-12 > JBHHVC01. The sequence goes on along the minus strand of JBHHVC010000055.1, from coordinate 3,265 downwards.
CCACAACCTGTCCGGCCGGACGCAATATCGCCGATACCGGCGCGCCGATCCGAATGGCGGAAATGCTCGCCACCCTCGCGACACCTGCCTACATCGAGCGTGTATCGGTGCACTCACCGATGATGATACTTCGAGCAAAGAAATCGATTCGTAAAGCATTCGAATACCAGGTTTCCGGCAAATGTTTCTCGTTGATCGAAGTGTTGTCGACCTGCCCTACCAATTGGGGACAAACTCCGACCGATGCTAATACATGGGTCGAGGAAAACATGGTACCGTTTTTCCCCCTTGGTTGCTTCAAGGATTCAGGAGCAGAGGAGCCACCGAGTGAGTCAGTTTGAGGTAACACTGGCCGGCTTTGGAGGACAGGGTATTATGACTGCCGGACAGCTTCTCGCCTACACAGCCATGAAGGAGGAGAAACAGGTGATATGGTTGCCTTCCTACGGCCCCGAGATGCGCGGCGGCACTGCCTATTGCTCTGTCGTCATCTCTGATACTCGCATCGGATCACCCGTTATCGACAATCCAACAGCAGTGTGCGTGTTCAATCGACCATCGTTCGACAAGTTCTCTCCCCGGGTCAAAGCGGGCGGCCTGTTGATTATTAATAGCTCGCTAATAGACGTCACCTCTGACCGGAACGACATCACTCAGTTGCATATCCCAGCCAACGATATCGCCCTTAAGTCCGGTAACGGAAAGGCGGCTAATATAGTTGTCCTCGCCGCCTTAGTTGGCGCTACCAATGTCGTAATGATCGAGAACTTGCGGACAGAACTCGAACATCGGCTTGCAAAAAAACCGGAGTTGCTCGACATCAACTTGAAAGTGCTTGACCAGGGTCATAAACTCGGTGTACAGGCAACTCCTGCGAAAGAACAGGCATGACCCACGACTTCAGCAAGCTGCAACAGGTATTTGAGCGTTATCCTCGCAAGCCACAATCGCTAATCGCGATCTTGCAGGACATACAAAAGGAATACAACTATCTCCCCTGTGACGCGCTTCGCGAAACAGCTAAGGCGCTCGACCTGCCGCTGAGCAAAGTGTTCTCTGTCTCTACTTTCTACAATGCCTTTTCGCTCACACCCAAAGGTGACAAAGTCATCCGCGTATGCGTCGGAACAGCATGCCATATTCGTGGTGCCGAGTTGATTCAGCATCAGCTTGAATCGATACTGAATGTCGAAGCGGGACAGACAACAGACGACCTCAAGTACACTCTCGAAGTCGTCAGTTGCGTCGGCACATGCGCTATGGCGCCGGTAGTGATTGTGAACGACACCTACTGCAGCAACGTCAAAGTCGGCCAATCCAAGTCGCTGTTGAAAAAGGGATAATTGACCGATGCGGTGTGAATCAGTAAAGCAGTTTGAACAGTACCGTAAAGAGTGCAAGAAGCAACGGGACAGCCACCCCAAGCGAATACACGTTTGCTGCGGTCCCGGCTGTCTTGCGCGCGGCGCCGCAAAGATCGTCGATCAGCTCCGCGACAAACTCAAGGATACCAACGGAAGCGGCGTCACTGTTGAGGCGATGCGAGAAACCGGATGTCACGGCTTCTGCCAGCAGGGGCCGCTCGTCGTCATCGAACCGACGGGGACGTTCTATACGAAGGTGAAGCCGAAGCATATCGATCGTATTGTCGAAAAAAGCGTTGTCGCGGACGATTTCGCTGACAAGCTGCTCTATACTGACCCGACCTCAGAGAAAAAGATTACCTCTTACCATGACATTGACTTCTACAAGTACCAAACCCGTGTCGCCCTGCGAAATCTGGGCCAGATTGATCAGACTTCTCTGTCCGACTTTATCGCTGTGGGCGGTTATAGCGGTGCCGTCAAAGCGCTGACATCAATGACACCGGAACAGGTCATCGATGAGATGTCCGCTTCCGGCTTGCGCGGCAGAGGAGGAGGAGGCTTTCCAGCCGGACGCAAGTGGTCCACGTGCAGAAAGGTCGATTCCGACCAACGATTCGTTATTTGCAACGGCGACGAAGGGGACCCGGGCGCATTTATGGATCGCGCCATAATGGAAGGCGACCCGCACTCGGTCCTCGAAGGGATGATCATCTGCGCCTACGCGGTTGGTGCGTCGACGGGGTACATTTATGTTCGCGAAGAATACCCGTTGGCTGTCGTGCATCTGCAAAATGCCGTCCAGCAGGCGGAGGAGCTTGGGCTCTTGGGCAATAACATCCTCGATACTGCCTTTTCCTTCACCATTCAGATTAATCGCGGCGGCGGCGCATTTGTCTGCGGCGAATCGTCGGCCCTGATGCAATCGGTCGCCGGCAATGTCGGCGAACCGCGTGCGAAGTACATTCGCTCGGTGCTCAAAGGATTGCACGACAAACCGACCGTCTTGAACAACGTAGAAACCTTTGCCAATGTGCCGGAGATTATCAATCGCGGCGGCAAATGGTTCGCGTCACTCGGCACACCAACCAGCACCGGTACCAAAGCCTTCTCGCTGGTAGGCAAGGTTTGCAATACCGGCCTGATAGAAGTGCCTATGGGCACGACGCTCAAAAAGATCATCTTCGATATTGGCGGTGGTATTATCGACGACCGCCCGTTCAAAGCTGTCCAGACCGGAGGCCCTTCGGGCGGGTGCCTCCCTGATTCGCGCCTTGACCTGTCGGTCGACTTTGACACCCTGACCGAGGCAGGTTCGATGATGGGTTCCGGCGGCATGATTGTCATGGACGATCGTACATGTGTTGTCGATCTTGCAAATTACTTTCTCGGCTTCCTTGTAGCTGAATCGTGCGGGAAGTGTGTGCCCTGCCGAGAGGGCTTGTATCAGTTGCACAAACTTGCCATCAAAGTGAGCGAGGGAGAGGCCGAGGAGAGCGACCTTGAGCTGATGGCAAAACTGTCCCGGAACATCGTCATAGGGTCACTGTGTGGACTGGGCACATCGGGACCAAACCCGTTCTTGAGCACAGTGCAATATTTCCGTGAAGAGTATCTTGCACACATCACCGACAAGCGCTGCCCTGCCGGCGTATGCCGTGCGCTGATCAGATACGACATCAATGACAAATGTACCGGATGTATGGCCTGTATTCCCTCTTGCGCAGTCGATGCCATTTCCGGAAAGAAGGGCAAATTGCACATCCTTGACCAGACATTATGCGACAAATGTGGTGCCTGCTATGCCGTCTGCCAGTACGAGGCGATCGATGTCACGTAATAACGGACAGCCGGTGAATATCACAGTCAACGGTCGTATTGTGGCAGCCTTCGAGGGAGAG
>JBHHVC010000054.1:0-14009 GCA_046754125.1 Candidatus Zixiibacteriota bacterium | reverse complement strand
TGCATCCTGACTCATCACTACCAGCGCATGGAGGTCGTTGAATATGGCGACCACCTCGGTGATAGCTACGGCCTTTCTCAGATTGCGGCACGGCAGAAAGAAGCTTCTGTGATCGTTTTCTGCGGTGTGCACTTTATGGCCGAGTCAGCCGATATTCTCACTTCCGTCGATCAGATGGTCTTCCTCCCCAACCCTTTAGCAGGATGTCCTATGGCTGACATGGCCGAAATGGCTGATGTGCTTGAGGCCTGGGAATACCTTGGGCAGATTGGCGGGGTCGATCAGATTATGCCAATTTCCTACATGAACACAACCGCAGGACTCAAGGCCTTTACCGGGCGCAATGGGGGATTGATCTGTACGTCGTCAAACGCAGCAGCCGCGATTAAATGGGCGTTCAAGCAACGTGAAAAAGTGTTCTTTTTCCCCGACGAGCATCTCGGATACAATACCGGCAAGCGTCTCGGATTGAAGTCGGATGAAATGATCGTCTGGGACTTCTCTCGCGAAAATGGAGGCCTCAACCGGGATCAGGTTGAAAAGGCAAAAGTAATCTTGTGGAAGGGCCATTGTCATGTCCACACCAACTTCACCGCTGAACAGGTTTATGATGTACGCAGGCAATACCCGGACGTGAAAGTCGTGGTGCATCCGGAATGTCCAAATGAGGTTGTCGAATTGGCCGATGCTGACGGATCGACACGTTTCATTGTCGACTATTGTGACCAGGCGCCGTCGGGTTCGACTATCGCTATCGGAACAGAAATCAACCTGATCAATCGGATGGCCCACAATTACCCAGACAAGACCATATTTGAACTTTCAGGCAATCGCTGCCCGGTTTGCGCAAATATGTACCGTACCACGCTGAATGATCTGGCCTTCACGTTGGAGAACCACAAAGATATCAAGCCGATTACTGTTTCCGAGCCTGCTCGCTCCGAGGCTCTGCTGGCCCTGGAAAAGATGTTGCAAATCGCCTAGTTTCAGCCACTTTGCTGAAACTTGACTCAGCCAGTAGATGTTGACTATATTCATGAGGCGGCTCGGTGTCTGATATGAGTCCCTATGTGGCCGGGTTCCACTTCCGTACGTCGGGGAGGGGCCGGGAGTCGAGATAGAACGATGGAAGGATAGGTAGAAATGGCAGTAGATGTGCTTGTCCCGCAGATGGGAGAATCGGTCCTTGAGGGGACGATTCTGGAGTGGAAAGTGAGTGTGGGCGACAGAGTTAAACTGAATCAGCCTCTGGTCGAATTGATGACTGACAAGATCAACATAGAAATCCCCTCGGAGGTCGACGGTGTTCTCACCCATCTGTATGCCAGTTCCGGCGATGTCGTTCCGGTCGGGACTCGGATTGCCTCTATTGACAACGGGAGCGGTGAAGGGATGCAGCCCACCTCCGCTCCGAGCGCTGCGTCGATGCCAGCCGTCGTAAAGAAGAGCGCCCCTGCTGTCGCACAGACAGATTCCACAGCTGCAGCCTCGTCCAAACCAACCGGAAAAGCAGGCAAAGGGAAGATGTCCCCCAAAGTACGCATGATGATTCGAGAGTACTCTCTTGATCCTGCGACAATCACTCCGACCGGCAAGAACGGCTTGGTGACTGTAAGTGACGTAAAACGCACAGTTGAAGCACGCTCCGCTGGCTCCGGATACACACTCGGCTCAATTCCCCCTCCCGCGCCTCCCGGCCTGACGTCGACAGCTGCGGCGCCGTCTTCCCAGGCGACTCCGGCCGCTCCTGTGGAACCGACAGTGAAAGTAAATATACCCGTGTTTGAGCCACTACCGCAGGCGCTTCGCGAAACTCGCAAACCGCTTGAAGGCGTTCGCAAGTTGATATCAGATCACATGGTCAAATCAGTTCATACTTCGCCTCACGTCACGACATTTGAAGACTTCGACCTGACCGAACTGGTTGCCTATCGCGAGAAAATCAAGAAGGGATTTCGAGAGACATACGGTGCCAACATTACCTATATGCCATTCATTGTAAAGGCGGTCTGCCTTGGGTTAAAAGAATTTCCCAAGCTGAATGCCTCTATGACCGAAACCGAGCTAATCTTTAAGAACTACTATAATATCGGTATCGCCGTTGCTCGCGAAGAGGGACTGATCGTTCCAGTAATAAAAGACGCTGACAAGAAGACGCTAGTCGAACTGGCAGTCGAGATTAAGTCACTAGGTGATAAGTCTCGAACAAATCGCCTGTTACCCGACGACGTAAGCGGCGGGACATTTTCGCTGACCAATGCCGGTATGTTCGGAGCCACAGCATCAACACCGATTATCAATCAGCCACAGGTAGCCATCCTCGGCATACACGCCATAGTAAAGCGGCCCTGGGTAGTCAATGATGAGATCAAGATTCGCAACATTTCTTCGTTCGGTCTGTCGTTTGACCATCGGTTGATCGACGGACATGTGGCAGTACAGTTCCTGCACAGAGTGCACGAATACTTGGCCGATCTCAATAGCCTGTTGTTGCATCTGCGCTAGCAATGAATGCCGGTGAATTCAACCTCTACGGCTGGGTGCTTGAGGCCGGCAGGGTAGATTACGGTCGTGCGCTTGCATGGCAGCACAAGTTGCTAAAAATGCGCCGCGAAGGAATGGCCCGAGACACCATAATCTTGCTAGAGCATCCGCCGGTGATTACTATTGGCAAGGACGGTCACGAAAAAAACTTTCGAGGATCAAAGCTGAAGCCGATCAAAGTCGAGCGCGGGGGGGATGTCACCTATCACGGCCCCGGCCAGTTGGTTGTCTATTTGATATTCAATCTGACTCGGCGCGGCAAAGACCTGCATCATTTTATGAGTAATGTTCAACAGGGCATCATTGACACGTTTGCCGAATACGGACTGGCTGCTCGCAAGGATGAGCAATATACCGGTGTTTGGATCGAGGATCGCAAAATCGCATCGATTGGTGTGGCAGTAAAACATTGGATCACATTTCATGGTGCCGCGATAAACTTGAATACGAATTTGTCCGATTTCGAGCAGATCAACCCGTGCGGACTGAACTCTAACGTGATGACAACCGCGGCGGACCTGCTGGGCAAACGGGTCGATCGAAAACGGTTCGGGCGGATCCTGCTTGACAAATATGGAGAGATCTTCCGTACAACCTTTACCCCCCTTTCATTGGAGGACCTTGACGAGGAGTTGGAATCGCAGGCTGGCGGCTATACGGTATAGCCGCTGCCCAAACGGCAAGGGACAGAAAGCAGAGGAACTATGTCACAGGAACTGAAAGGTAAAGTTGCGTTTGTCTCCGGAGGGACCCGGGGCATCGGTTTTTCAATCGCAGAAAAGCTGGCCGAGCAAGGGGCTAATGTAGTAATAAATTACTTCCGTAGCCGGAGTGCGGCAAAAGTTGCGGAGGACAAACTAAAAGGTTACGGCATTGAGTGCTATGCACACCGAGCCAACATTGGCAAGCATGAACAGTTGCCCGCGATATTTGATGGGATCAAAGAACGCTTCGGAAAGCTGGACATCTTGGTGTCGAATGCTGCTCTCGGACTGTTTACTACTATGCTTGAAATCGACGACAAAGCATGGGATCTATCGATGCACACCAATGCCCGTGCTTTTCTTAACTGTGTGCAGCTTGCATCTCCAATCATGCCGGACCATTCTCGAATTGTAGCTATGTCGTCGCTTGGATCTATCAGGTATATTCCCGGCTATGCGGCAATAGGCGTGTCGAAAGCGGCTATCGAGAACATTGTGAAGTACATGGCCATCGAATTTGCCCCGAGGCATATTACTGTGAACTGCGTGTCGGGCGGATTTATCGATACTGACGCCCTCAAGGTCTTTCCCAACTACGAGGCAATGCTCAAGACTGTGTCAGAGCGTACTCCTTTCAAACGAGTGGGAAGACCGGAAGAGGTTGCCGACGTGGCTGTCTTCCTGACAGGCCCGAAGGCATCATGGATTACCGGCCAGACTGTAATTGTGGACGGTGGCTACAGCCTGATGTAGTCCGTACTGTCCTTTGTTCTTAGGGCGGGATTAGCAGATTCGGGGACGAGCTATTGTAATACGTTGGGGGTCAAGAAGATAAGCGTCTGACACTATCTCCTTTTCCTGGAACTTTTGCGAGAAGCTTCGGTATCAATATAGTAGATCGGATCAAGCTGGAGATATATGGCTAAGTTGACTGAAAAAGAAATAGACTACAACCTCATCCGTGCAGTCCAAAATGGCGACATGGTAGCCTTTAACGGGCTGGTCGATCGCTACAAGGATAGATTGATGAATGTAATCGGCCGAATGCTCTCATCGCGGGAAGAGGCCGAGGATATTGTTCAGGAGACTTTCGTTCGCGTTTATCAGCATCGGCAGTCATTCAACTTTCAGCACTGCTTCTCTACATGGATATATACGATTGGTCTAAATCTGGCTCGCAATGAGCTTCGCAAGCGCAAGAAATTCAAGTTCTACGACATCGACGAGATGCAGGGGAACGAAAAGGAGTTTGCGGTCGAGATGAAACTTAACGGTCGCCTCGGTCAGATACTTGATTCGGCAATCAGTTCGTTGCCGGAAAAGTATCGCACCGCCTTGATCTTACGCGACGTTCAGGAACTTGCATATGATGAAGTTGCTCAGATACTCGATGTCCCGCTTGGGACAGTAAAATCGCGGGTGAACCGCGCCAGGATGATGTTACGGGATAAATTACAGCCACGTTTGGAGGGGCACAATGCGTTGTCAAAAAGTACGCTCCTGCCTGTCGGCATACTGTAAGGATGAACTCAGCGGTCGCCGTCTATCGGCGGTAGTCGAGCACCTTTCGGATTGTTCGGGGTGTAGAACTGAGGCCGGTCGTTTTCGGACCATGTTTGCAACGGCCGTTCAGTTGCCTCAAGTGCAGGTCAGTAAGAACTTTAACACTGATCTTCTGAATAGAATCGCGCACGAGCGATTCGCCGAGACTCGCACAAAAGCGTTCTTGCCCCGACCGGTGCGTAGGATGGAGTGGGGTCGACTTGCTCCTGTCGCAGTTACCGTCTGCTTGGTGTTAGTCGGTGCTGTTACCATGACAAAGTGGACTGGCGGAAACCAGTATGAGGGCACGCCACTTGCACAAAACGCACCTGTCTCGGATGATTCATATCTGACCGCGCAGCCTACCCGGAATCCTAATATGACGGCCAGACTCGACCACGATTGGTCGCTGGACCGGCAGCTCGCTCAGTCTGATCGAATTCGTCGGTTATCACGAAATCTAATCGGACAGGATGGCTTTGCCTTGCCGGCCAGCCAGCATTTGGCCGGGTCTTCTGTTCGCAGCGGCGTACCCGCTCCCTACCTTCGTTCCTATTTCCGCGTTCGACCACTAGTGAAAACCTATGCAAATCCGACAACCAACTCCGCCAAGGAGGTATCGAAGGTCTATTGATAATGTTCCATGGACTGCCACATGCCGTCTCGAGGGCAGCCTTGCTCATAATCGGGACGGCTTGTTTTTCGGCTCCAGTTGTTGCGGCCGATAGCACACTGAACTCACTGGCAGGTGCGCTGAACAACCTGCTTTTTCAACTGACGATCAGCGATTATGACAGGACAGCAGCAGGCACAACAGGCCAACAGTATGCCGCGCTGGTTTCGTCGGGGCTGGTTATTGACTCCGGAGGTCTCATTCTGGTTACCGCTCAGTCGATTTACGGGAAGGATAACATTGTCGTCTACCAATCCGGCCGGGTTCGACCGGCCACTGTTGTCGCTGTTGACTACCTGACAGGCCTGGCGCTCCTTAGAACTCGTGGTTCAATTGGTCAGCCCGTTCATTTATCGGGCGAGTACAGTTGCACAGGCCAGCCGGTAATCGCTATTGGCAATTCATATGGTCTTGAGTCAAGCGGAGCTTTTGGCTTTTGTGCCGGGCTTCGCGCTGACGGGAACATACAGTTTTCGGCTCCAGTCCCCTCTGGCAGTATTGGCGGTGGACTGTTTGATCTGGAGGGTCGTCTGGTTGGAGTGATTACCGACGGCATTGGCCGCGGTAGCTCCAGTGCGGGTCTGGCCCTACCTGCGCAGACATTGTCTGCCGTTGTTGATCAATTGCTTACTCGTGGAGATCGATTGGCCGGTTATGTTGGCATAACCGGAGCACCCACCGAAATCGATCCACCACTCTTCGTTGGAACGGATTTTCATCTAGCAAGCGCGAGTGTCAAGCCGGGAAATTACATTGACCGGGGGATTATTATCGCCGGCGTGGTGCCGGACTCTCCAGCCTCCCGAGCAGGCCTGACGGTGGGGGACTTACTTTTCAGCCTCAATGGCCACCCGATTTCATCTGTTACTGATCTGGTCTCACGAGTGCAGAGAACCAGGCCGGGGACACCTGTCGATCTTAGCCTGCTGCGACAAAGCAGGCAGATTCTCGCCCGCGTGATTATCGGTCTGAAACCAATCACCGCTCTCCCGACAGTTTCCGGTACAACATCCTCAATGCCTTCGACAACTGATTCGCTTCATGCGGAGCTTTCACTGCTAAAGCTGCGAATTCGCCGGTTGGAGGCGCTGCTGGGCGCTGGTCGATAGAATAAATTGACATTGCCAACCCGACGGGCAAGGGCCTACTTTGTCCCCATGAGTCATTCGCGCAAAAGCTCCGTATTTGGCAGCAGGCTGGAACAATTCTGCCCAACCGAAAATGTGCCCCAGAGATGTCTCTCAATGTATGCAGCAGCAATAGCTGTTTCGTCCGGTGCACAGTTGGATACTGCTGTGCAATTGATGCATCGTCATTCTGTTCAGCCCATCCTCGCCTATGAAGTGATGCTTCAGTCGTATCTATTTCTGGGATTTCCGAGAATGCTTATCGCCGCCGAACATCTTTATCAACTCTGGCCCGAAGCGTCCTCGTCCTGCGGCACAAAGGCCCCTTCAGCAGATGATATGCTGGAATGGCGCAAGAAAGGCGAGAGCCTTTGCCAAAAGGTTTACGGCGGCGCTTTTGCCGCGCTACAAAGAAAGATAATGACCATAGCTCCCGAAGCTTTCCAATGGATGCTCCTTGAGGGATACGGGAAGGTGTTGTCGAGGCCGGAGCTGGGAGCCGTTGAGCGAGAGTTGGCTGTCGTGGCGACATTGATGATGGATAACCGCCCGCAACAGCTTCACTCGCATATCTTAGGAGCATTGAATGTTGGGGCAGAGTTGTCTTTAGTGCGGCAGGTCGTCGACGATATTGGTATATCGGCAGGAGACGGCTTTGGCGCGGCCAGGGAAATCCTACTCGGTCTGAGCGTTGCCTCATGAAGCGTGTTCGTCGCATTCTTCTGTGGATGGTCGTGGTTGCTGTCGTGAGTCTTGGTTCTTTCTGGGTATACTTGTTCCATCTTGGTGGTCTCGAGCGAATTGTCAACACTCGGATTGCTGAGGCCATCGACGCTGATGCCAACTTCGACCTTACTGTCGGTTCTGTCACCGGCAATTTCCTCGACGGCATCGTCGCCGAGAAGATTCAGATGTACCTTGTCGATTCGACACAGGCGCTGCTGGTGCTGGACATCCCGCGCTTGTCAGTAACATACACCTGGTCGGATATCTGGCGTGGACGGTACCACATAGACCGACTGGCAGTAGATTCTCCAACCGTGCATGTTATTCAGGATCAATCCGGTCGTTGGATGTTGCCCGGTTTACCAATAGGAAGTGGAGGGTCGAAAGGGGGAATCCCTGCGGTGGCCATCGACGAGCTATCCATTGCCGGCGGCACAGTGCTAGTCATGCGCCCAAAGGACACAGTTTTGGTTACAGATCTATTCCTGTCTGTAGCCGTACAGGCCGTCGACGAAACATATGCTGCCAATCTTCACAGGTTCACATTCCGGGCACCTGATGGCGACTTCAGCCTCAGATCCGCTGGCGGGAAAGTCACCTACGCTCAGGGAAGGTTGGCGTTCAAGGATGTGTCGATTCATGTTGGTGACGCGCGCCTGAAGACCAACGGAACAATCGAACTAGGCAAGAGCCCTTCGGGATATGTTGAGTTTCATGCGGACAATCTCGATTTGCGACACTTTGGACTACTGGGTGGCCCGAAGCTCAAGGGTGTGCTTGATGCGGACGGAAACCTTTCGTTCGCGGGGACAAAATTGACAGGGTCAATCGATCTGGGCGGGGATTTTCAGTTCTTGCACATAAACAATCTTCACACTGATTTCCGGTTTGGCGACAGACACCTGACACTTGACACCGTATACGGGACGATTCTAAACGGCTGCTCTATCGATGGCAAAGGATCTTTTCGTTTCGATACTCCAAGAACCTATCAAATCGTTGCTGACATATCCGATTTCAACCTTGCAGATCTTGTCCCAACCGATGTAACCACCGAGCTAAGCGGGCACATTGACCTGACGGGAAAGTCATTCAAGAAAGAAGATATGCGTCTTGCCGTACAGATGAATCTGTTCGAGTCCCGGCTCAGTAAGTATCCATTGCATCGTGCATTCGGTGCGGTCGTCATAACGATCGATTCGCTCCTGTTTCCCGGACAGTTTCATGTGGACTATCATGAGAACTGGTTCGAGGTCACTGGAGGGCTTGCCTACCGCGACAGTATCAATCTGATTGTGAAAGCCGACCTGCCGCGATTGGATCGATGGACCGATGAGTTGTTCGTTCGAAAGCCGGCCGGACGCGCGAACGCGGTTGCAGCACTTTCCGGCTTGAGCGGAGATCCAAACCTATCGGGGCAGTTTACGTCCGACTCGCTCTGGCTATATGGCCTCTACGCCAGTCATGCCAGCGCCAGATTCGATATCGAGCGGTTTCTCTCGGGCCGTCAGGGGTGGGTCGAGGCGCTGCTGCTCGATGGCGAGGCCTGGGGAATAGGATTTGACACCGGCTCAACTGCGCTTGTGCTCGACTCGACTCTTGTTCGGTTCGAATCTACCAGGTTCATTAATGCTGTGGCTGCCATCGACGCCGAAGGTAGCTTCGATCATGGAGTCGCTCCTCCCCTTGTTGAAATCAAGCAATTTGATCTGGACCTGTTCGGACGCAATTATGTCAACGACGAAGATATCCGTCTTACAGTTGATTCCGGCGGATTTGACTTTCTCACAGCCGCTATACGCGGAGACGATGCATATTTGTCTGTAGCCGGACGATTCGGGTTCGATGAAACACTGGATGCGCGTTTCCGACTAGAGCATGTTGGCATTTCCCCGTGGGTCAGCCTATTCAGTGATAGCTTGAGCTTCGACGGTCTTCTTTCATGCGAGGCCACGATTCGAGGAAACCTCTTGGAGCCATCACTGCAACTCTCTGGACAAGTCGATTCATTAATGTATCGGGATCTGATTCTGGGAGACATGACGGCGGCGCTCCGATACAGCGACGAGCGATTGCATATTGATAGCCTGTCACTGCTGTCGCATCCCGGCGAGTATAGAGCGACGGGATTCTTTCCCCTGTCTCTGGCCCTCACGCAGGATTCTATTGACCGGGTTCCCGGTCGGCCAATGAACATCTCCATTACCGCATCCGATAGCCGATTTGACCTGGTCACACTGTTGATGCCATCTGTTGAGCATCTTGACGGAAAGTTCAGCGCCAACGTGATCCTCTCAGGGACGCCCTACGAACCGCATCTTGAAGGGGAAGCATCACTAGTGGACGGGACGCTGAAGTATTTTGATCTCGAACATCCTGTTCACACCGATTCGGCCACAGTGACTATGCAGGATAATCGCGTCATCTTTGACCGGGTGGAAGCGTACGTCTTCGACAACAAGAAGGGAGGTCGCAAGCGTTACGCATACATCGACGGCGAATTGGTTGTTAAGTCACTCGACAATCTATACTACGATCTTGATATCTCATTGCCACACAGCATGCCGTTCGTTTACGAATTGGATGATATCGAGGGTAAGGTCGAGGGAGAACTGTACGTGGAGGGTGATACGCCTCCGACGGTGACTGGAGAATTGACCGTTTTGAACTGTAAGTACATGGTCAACTTTGCCGATGCCGACGAAGGTTCGCCGATCATGGCGGCCCTGTCGGGGGAAGAGACGTGGGACCTGAATATCAATATCGATATCCTGAGCAACTACTGGATAAAGAACGACGACATCGATGCTGAGTTTTCCGGTCGTCTGAACGTTGTCCGAACCGATGGCCGCTATCGACTCACTGGCGACATGGAATTGCTGCGGGGGCGTGGTTTTCTCATGGACAAGACATTTCATCTCGAACCCGGGAGCAAAGTGTTCTTCGATGGAGACGAGACGATCAACCCGCGTCTGGATATTATCGGGCGAACGCGAATTGCCTCGCAGGTTCAATCGGACTTCGAGGGCAATGTATCGTCCGAACCATTGCATGTGGGAATCCACATTTCGGGGACCCTGGAAGTCCCCGATATAAGCCCCTCGGAGGATTCGCCGTTTTCCCGCGAGGACATAATGCCACTGATATTCGCAAATTACTATAGCAACGATACACTGTCGGCCTCAACTAATTTCGAGCGGCGCGTGACCGACTTGATCTCTGCCAGGGTCTCCCAACTTACTGCGCGTCGGCTTGGAAAACTGGGTGTAGAAACTTTCGAAATCGATCCTGCCTATGGCCAGGAGGTCGACCCTCTGGGCTCCCGTGTGACTCTCGGTTTCTACACGGGATCTAACCTGTACATATACGGTCGCTCGGCTTTGTCGGGTCAGAGTGGTCAGGAAGTGGGTTTCGAGTACCGATTCAACAAGAACCTGCTGATGGAAGGTCGCCGCGAGGAGAATGAATTGTATCGAATGATTGTCAGGCTGCACTGGGAGTTTTGATGTTGAGCAGAAACGGTCTGGTTTTACTGATGGTTTTCTTTCTCTCACTCTTACCGGACATGAACGGCTTCGCTCAGGAGCGTGTACGGCGGCGGTGGCTAAATGACAAACCCCGCATTTCGGCCATTCGGATCGATGGCAACGCGCACTTCTCTGACTCGGATATTCGGAAGAGAATGTATTCCCAGATATACACGGCCTGGAATGCGCTGAAGGGAGAGAGGCGAGCAACTGTTCGTCGCGAGACCCTCAGACGCGACACTCTCGAGATCAAGTACCTGTACCTCATTAATGGCTTTCTGGGTGTTCGTGTTGCGGAAGAGTTTCAGACCGTGTTACCGGATTCCACTGCACTGGTGCAGGTTCGTATCGACGAAGGCAGGCAGTATGTCTATGGGAAAACGTCGCTGACCGGGTCGTACGGTTCGCTCGATGCCTGGGAGCTCAACAAACTGGCCACCCGTTTGAAACCGGGAAAGCCGGTTAACCCCTTCGATATCCGTCAGGTAACTTTTGATATGAAATCTGAATTGGCCAACTCCGGCTATCCGTACGCTGTGGTCACCGACTCTGTCGATACGACGGGTTCAGCGGGTTTGGCAGATCTGTTTTTTAATATAGAATCGGATTCCCTTGTTAGATTCGGCGATGTTCTGGTGGAAGGGACCGATCGTTTTCCTGAGTACGCAGCACGGCGCGAATTGAAAATCCGAACCGGGAATATCTACCGCCGCAACGATATTCTGGACTCTCAGCGACGACTGCTGGAGTCGGGCTACTTTGTGACCGCCCAGCCTATCCAGTCTGACCAATCCGCCAATCGCCTCAGCCCTGATTTTGTAATAAAAGTGCGTGAACGAAAGAGCCGCTTCATAACTGCGACAACCGGTGCTAGCCAGTCGCCGATTCGGGACTTGGAGTGGGACCTGTCGGCGGCTTTTGGCAAACGCAATTTTCTCGGTTCGCGCAGGTACGAGCTACGCTCCGAGTACGCCTTTTCCTTGGGAAGCAATTCACGGTTGATCACACATCTTTACCGAGTCCGTTTCACAGAGCCGTGGCTCCTCGGTGTTCGTATGCCTTTGATCCTCAGTGGCGAAGTTCGCCCCAGGATTAAGTCGGAACGGCAGGACTACGATGTGTCTTCCTGGTCGGTGACAGCGTCAACGCTCAAACGCTTCGGGCGGGAAATCAGGCTCAACCTCGGCGCTGAATACCAGTCAGTGGACATTAGCGGTATCCCGATCGATCAGATTCAGTTGAAGAAAGAAGAGGACGGCGTGTCGGTCAGACGTCGCATATTTACGACCTTCAGACGCGATAGCCGCGACGACCTGTTTGTAGCTCGCCGGGGCTCAGTCAGCGATATCTCTCTGGCCTACTATGGTGGTTTCCTCGGTGGAGACGAAAACTTTTACAAGTTAGAGGCAAGCTGGTCAGTGTATCAGGTTGTGTGGCCGGGATGGACCCTGGCAGCTCGTCTGAAAGGCGGGCTGGTCAGGGAGTTCGGCCAGTCAGAGTCGGTGCCTCGCGATGACAGGCTGTACCGTGGGGGAGCCAACTCGGTTCGCGGATTCAAAGAGCGCACTCTTGGTCCGGTCCGCGATGACGGCCTGGCTGACGGTGCTAACATCACGGCCATCGGCAACCTCGAATTTCGGTGGAAGACGTTGCAAGTGCTGCAGGCTATACCTCTTTTGAGCAATCTGTTCAGCAGTATTCCGCTGTATCAGTCGGTGTTTTTTGACGCCGGTAATGGTTTCAGGCACGAGGGAGAGATGAAAATCAACGCGCTGGCCTTTACCTATGGCACTGGCATCCAGCTAATCTCACCGGCTGGACCGATCAGGATTGATTATGCCCGGCGGATAAAGACCGCCAGCA
Source organism: Candidatus Zixiibacteriota bacterium (assembly GCA_046754125.1). Taxonomy (GTDB): domain Bacteria; phylum Zixibacteria; class MSB-5A5; order GN15; family FEB-12; genus JBHHVC01. The sequence goes on along the minus strand of JBHHVC010000054.1, from coordinate 1,303 downwards.
TAGACTTTGCTGATCGCTGGCACTTTACTATATTGTATGCGTTCTAGGTAACTGCCGGATCATGCGGATTCGGAAAGTATCGGCTCCGATAGAGTCGGCTGCTGAACAGATGGAGAATAGTAGTTTGAGTATTGTCCCCATATACCTCGACCACAATGCAACAACGCCTGTCGACCCCGATGTAGTCGAGACAATGTTGCCATTTCTCGGCGGAACATTCGGCAATGCCAGCTCAGTCCACTCGTTCGGTCGGGATGCCAAAGTTGCGCTGGAAAACGCTCGAGAGCAGATTGCTTCGTTCATAAACTGTGACCCATCCGAGCTTTGTTTTACATCAGGTGGAACAGAGTCGGACAACATCGCCGTTCTCGGCACCGCCGTTCACGTCAAGGGGAAAAAGGACCACCTGATCATCTGCGCTACCGAACACCATGCCGTTCTCGAACCGGCCGAACATCTCGCCCACCGGCACGGTTGGTCGCTGGGTCTATTGCCGGTCAATTCAGACGGGATTACATCATCGGAAATACTGCGCCAGACGATAACCGATCGAACCGCGTTGGTGTCTATCATGCATGCAAATAACGAAACGGGGACAATACAGGATATTCGCTCGCTTGCTCTGGTGGCCGGCGAAATGGGAGTGCTGTTTCATACTGATGCCGTGCAATCTATTGGCAAGATTGCCGTTGACGTGAAGCAACTCGGCGTTGACATGCTATCACTTACCGGCCATAAAATCTACGGACCAAAAGGTACAGGCGCTCTCTTTATCCGAAGCGGCATTAAGTTGTCGCCGTTGTTTTATGGTGGGTCGCACGAGAGAAAACGCAGGCCCGGAACTGAAAACGTGGCCGGAGCGGTTGGTCTGGCCAAAGCGCTTGAGATAGCAGCCGACCGAATGCAAGACGATGCTGGTCGAATGTCTAAGCTTGCTGACTACTTCATTAGTGAGCTGACTGCACGTATTCCCGACGCACACCTCAATGGTCCGAAAGAAAATCGGATTGCGCCGACCGTTAACGTCTCACTTGGCGGTTGCGAAGGTGAGTCACTGCTGTTGTCGCTTGACCTGAAGGGGATCGCCTGCTCCTCCGGATCGGTGATACCCAGACCGACAAGTTCGGCCTGCCGTTCACTTGCTTCGTTCCGGCTCGCAAGTTCTCGTAGCTGCTGACGGATGTCAGCGAGATCATCGTTTCCTCGCCTTGGCGAGAGCTCGTCTTCATAGTCGGGGTCAGAGCCACGCTGCAACTCTACAATCCTGCTTTCGAGCGCAGAGATACGCTTGTTAGCTTCCTCC
>JBHHVC010000053.1:0-14277 GCA_046754125.1 Candidatus Zixiibacteriota bacterium | reverse complement strand
CCCTTGTTTGCTAAAGAACGGCTGAACACCGAGATCGAACAGTCACAAAGACTCAGCCTGACCGGCGCGGAGGACTGGACAGTTTCATCGTCGGCAGGTTTTTCGCATCTGGAGCCGTCGATTGCTTTTCTCGGTCCCGAGCGAACTGATGCTTTTCAGGTAGGTGCTGGTCTGGATAGAGTTTTCTGGAATACAGGTGGGCGTTTTTCAGCAACGCTACAGGCGAGCCGAGTAAGTTTGAACATTGACCCGACGCTACGCTTCCCCGACTCCTACTATGAGAACAAGCTTGAACTAACTTACAGCCACCCACTTCTGCGAAACAAGCGCGGCTTTTTGGATCGGCTCGATTTCAATCTTAAGCAGTACGATATTGATTTCTCAGAGGTTCGGGCGTCGGAGAGCATGGAGGACTTCTTAGAGTCGTCTTCTTTGCAGTTCACTCGCTGGGTTTTTCTTTCTGAGCAGGTTGGTATTGTGTGGGAACGCTTGCGCCTTAGCGAGGAAGAACTGGGTAATGCGCGCAAACGGCAGCAGGCCAACTTAGTAGACAAGGCGGATGTCATTCGGGCTGAAGATGCCGTAAGAATATGGAAGCAGAACCTTGTGCTGGCACAGTCGCAGCAAAGCGCCATGCAGGCCGAACTGGCGGTGCTGGTGCAAGACAGTAGATTGCAAAATCTCGAACCTGATTTCGATCTGTACGCGGTGTCTCAGCAGCCACCGCTGGAACAGGCGACAGCAACATTGAAAGACAACTCACGGCTGATTCGACTGCTGAGAATTCGCAGCCGCCAACTGGAGTTGGCTCGTCAGGGATTCGTGGAGACCGGTCGACCGGACCTGTCGGTGGTGGCGCAGGTCAATGTCAAGAAGCTCGATGACGGGTTGGGCAATTCGATGGTGCTGGACAAACCGGACGCGACCATTGGATTGCAGTTCAGCTATCCACTGAACAACCGAACGGCAACACACAATGTCGTGAGGGCGGATCTCAAGATTGCTCAACTCAGGGAACAGATCGACCAGGTTGTGCTGGAGCTTACCTCCGCCTACACCGGCATTTACATTCAGATTGCAGAACTCGAAAAAGTCCTTCGCCTGAATCGGGAGCAGATTGAGTCGGCCTCCGAGCGCACAAATGAGGAACTTACTCTCTACAATCAGGGACGGGGAGAACTGACTTTTGTAATTCAGAGCCGCGACAATGAACAAAACGCCAAACTTACATATGCACGCAACGCCCTGAATTATCAGGAACTGCTTGTCCGTGCGAGTGGGTTGATGGACGAGCTTTACAGGTAGTGAGGGTGGGGATAAGATAATATGAAGCCATTTTTTCAGTTTTTTGCCGAGCGCCATACGCTGGCCAATCTGATTACGATCATGACAATTCTGCTGGGACTGAGCGGGTTTTACAGTATCCGTCGAGACATCTGGCCACAGGTGGATTACGGTATGATGACTATCACCACACGGTATCCGGGTGCCTCGCCGGAAGACGTGGAACTGAATGTTACTAACAAGATTGAGGACGAATTGTCCGGTGTCACCGGCATTGAGCGGATGGGCTCGGTCTCGATGGAGAACATCTCGGTTATTACGGTCATTATCGATCCGGACGCTTCCGATCAGGATCAGATTATGGATGACATTCGGGAGGCGGCCGGCCGAGTGACAGCCTTTCCTGAGGAAGTTACCGAGTCGCCGCTTGTGACAGAAATAAAGACATCCATATTCCCGGTCGTCGAAGTCGGTGTGGCCGGAGACCTTCCCTACGAGGAACTCAGGGCGATTGCCAAGAGGTTAGAGACAAAGCTCGAGGCGCAGTCCGGTGTGTCGGGCGTTCGTAAGTACGGTTATCTGGCCAGAGAGATCAAAGTGGAAGTATCACCACGAGCGGTGCAGGAATACCAGATACCAATGCGAGAGATAATCGGAGCGGTACGCGCTCGCAACATCCGATCGACAGCCGGATCGTTTGAATCTTATACCAGTGAAAAAAATCTGGTCACGCTTGCCCAGTTCGAGGATCCGCTCGAAGTCGGGGATGTTATTGTCCGATCGACTTTTGAAGGGCCCGCAATAAAAGTAAAGGACCTTGCGGTCATAACGGACGGTTTCGAGGATGAGCGGGTGCTCTCGAGGATGAACGGACACCCCGCAATCTCCTTTGAGATCAAGAAAAAGGAGTCGGCCGATGCCATCCGAACAGTCGACGCGGTTCGCACGTTGATGGCAAGAGAGAGCGAGACATTTCCTGACGGCGTGGAAGTACTCTATTCCAACGACTTTTCGACCTACGTTCGGAAGCGACTCGATGTTGTCCAGTCGAACGGGCTGATCGGACTGGCTCTTGTTCTGATCATGTTGTCTATGTTTCTCAGTTTGCGAAGCGCCTTCTGGGTCGCTATGGGTATACCGGTAACGCTGCTGGGCGTAATCTTTCTGTTGCCGGCATTCAATGTTTATCTGGACGGCATATCGCTGGCCTCTATGATCATTGTGCTGGGAATAATTGTCGACGATGGAATCATCATTGCCGAGAATGTTCAAAAACATCGTGAAAGAGGCGCATCACCGCTAAAAGCTGCGGTCGATGGGATACATGAAGTGTTTGCGCCGGTGGTCACGACGGTGATGACCACTTTCCTTGCTTTCGCGCCGATGTTTTTTATGAGCGGGATAATGGGGGAGTTCGTTTTCGTTATCCCTTTGGTCGTTTCTTTGGCCTTGTTCATTTCTCTGTTTGAGGCTGTCGTTGCCCTGCCCGCTCATCTTACTATGGGTCTTGGCACGTCGCTAAATGGAAAAGTGAAGCCAGTACGGCGAAATTGGTTTCATAGTCTGACCGGCCCGTTCCAGCGCGGCCTGCACAGACTGCTTCCGTTTCGGTATCTGTTTGTGCTCGTTTTTTCAGGTCTGCTCGTCCTGTCGCTTTGGTACGCATCCAACTTTATGAAATTCGAACTCTTTCCGGCGGCAACGTCCGACAAGGTGATGGTGCTGATCGAATTGCCGACGGGATCGTCGCTTGAAGCGACATCGGACAAGGTAAAGGAAATCGAAGAAATCGTCGCATCGTTGCCCGAGAGAGAGTTGGAATCGTATGTTACCCGCATCGGCTCTCAGGAAGTGTGGTCGGCGGCAGGCTTCCCGCCGGGCGAAAATGAAAACTGGGCCTATTTGTCAGTTAACCTTACTCCGTTCGCGGAGCGTAATCGCACTGCGGACGAGATTGTTGAATCGCTGCGAGGCCAGACCGACAGGTTAACAGGATATGACAAGATCGTCTATTCAATTGAAGCGGGAGGTCCGCCGGTGGGGAAGCCGATTACTGTCCGTGTGGTCGGGCCTGATGATACTTTGAGAACGCAACTAAGCGATTCCCTCGCAGCATATCTGTCTTCACTGGGCGGCATTAAGGATATTGATCGTAATGACAAGCTTGGAAAAGAGCAGATAGAAATCAAGATCGACTACGACAAGCTGTCAAGGCTCGGTCTCACTGTGGCTGATGTCGCTCGAAGTATTCGAATCGCCTATGATGGAGAAGTTGTGACCAGCGTGCGCTACGGCGTTGTGTTTTTTTATTTTCTTATTTGGCTCTACTAAGAAACACGCAAGCGACCGGAGCTTTTGGACGATCTCTTGATACCCAACCAGCGGGGACGGCTGATCCCATTGCGTGATGCTGCCAGGCTGGTTTCTGAACCGGGACCGTCAAACTACTACCACTTTGGCGAACAACGCGCTGTGACTGTTACAGCGGACGTAACCAAAGGGCAGATCACGGCATTGGAGGCGGTGGAGAAGGTTCGGGGGCAGTTCGACTTAAGCAGAGACTGGCCCGGTATGCAGCTTATCATCGGGGGCGAAGCAGACGAGACCGAAAAATCGATGAACAGCCTGTTCCGAACGTTTGCACTGGCCCTTATCGGTATATATTTTCTGCTGATACTGTTGTTCAACTCACCCACTCAGCCGCTGATCGTCGTTTCTACCATTCCCTTCGGTATCATGGGCGTAATTGCAGCCTTCGCCTTGCACCAGGAGCCTATGGGGTTCATAGCGATGCTGGGGGTCATCGGCCTGGTGGGGGTGGTGGTTAATGACTCGCTTGTTTTGGTGAACCATATCAATAAGCTCCGAAAAGAGAGGCCGGATGAGCCTATGAGGCAACTGGTTGCCCAAGGTACGGCCGACCGCTTACGGGCGGTGGTTCTCACTAGTTTGACCACTGTCGCCGGTTTGCTGCCACTGGCCTACGGTATCGGCGGTACCGATCCATACATTGCACCGATGGCCCTTGCCCTGGCCTACGGACTGGTGTTTGCGACACCTATAACGATGATCCTGGTGCCTAGTCTTTACCTGATCAGCACCGACATCGGGCGGCTCTTTTCGAGGCGAGTGAAGGCAGGGGCTTGATGAGGGAGTTTGATGTACTTTGCGTGCAGCAAGCCTGCCGCTCACGACATGTTGGCACGACAACAACGCAATGATTGAGGGGAAGTTTTGACACAAACGATAAAGACCCTTGTTAAAACGACACTCGCGCTAGACTCATTGGCAACTATCAGTCGGCTGTGGCCAGTGATTCTACTCTAATTGAATTCAAGACTGAGGATCAATCCAAACACAAGCTTACTGATGAAGAGTTTTGAGGCAATGTACTGATTGTTGTTGGCAGCGATAAGCACGGCAGTCAGTACAACGGCCCCTGGACGAAGGCAATCTACGATTCGATGAAGACTGGAATAGACTCCGGGCTTATAAAAACAGTCGACTATGCCGATACGCGCGGCGTGCCTTTCTTTCTCAAAGGGATGGTAAGAGGCAAGTTTCCCAAAGAAGAGGAATCATATATCCTGCTCGACTGGAAAGGTAAGCTGGCCAAAGCCTATGATTTCGAAGAGAAGAAATGCAATATCCTCGTCTTCGATGTTGGCGGCAGCCTCCCAGTACAGGACTTCGGTTACAACTGTTGAACCGGAAGATCATAGCATCATTGTCGGCTTTCTCAGGGAGATGGCACCGGCCGCCAGCGATACTAGTGAAGGAGATTAAGCGCAGCCATTCAAGGCATGGAAACGCAGGACTATCGCCTGATGGGTTACCGTTTTCGAGGTAACGACGGAGAGGTGGAAACTTCCCCGACGGCGTGGTCCGGTCAAGATGCGCATTCAGTGTTTGTTGATAGCATCGGTGCTGAATTGCAAGCGTCTGGGGGGCGTTTTATCGGCTCATTTTGCAAATGAAACAGCATTTTGAGCGTGTATTAGATGTGATTTGGCGTGAACTTAGCGAAGCAATCGTCTTCTGCGAAAAGTCCTCCTGCCGTCAGCGGTTGCCAAATCGAGCCACTTAAGCTATATTGCAGGCCACAATGAGTACGCCAATATACATGTCCAAAGAGGGCATCCGTAAGCTCGAGGAAACCCTCAAGACTCTCAAGTTTACTGAACGTCCGACGATTGTTGCCGAAATCAAGCGCACGCGCGAGTTGGGTGATCTGTCGGAGAATGCCGAGTACCATGCCGCCAAAGAGGCGCAGGGGCACCTGGAGCGAAAGATTGCAGAGCTGGAGTTCAAGCTCTCCCGGGTGTTGCCAGTCGATACCAGCGAAATCCCCAAGGACAAGGTCTACTTGTATGCCAGTGTGGTGGTCAAAGACACTTCCGACGGTGAGGAAATAGAATACACTGTGGTCCCTGCCGATGAAGTGAAGGTTGACGAGGACCATATTTCGGTTGAGTCACCAGTTGGCATTGCCCTGCTCGGAAAGAAGGTGGGGGATACCGTCGATATCCAGGTACCGGCTGGCGTTATTAGCTACGAAGTTGTCCGAATCACACGCGACGACTAGTCCTGCTCGATTTTCCTGTACAGTTACTTTTTCGTCAGGCAATTGCGACTAGCCTGCAAAGCGCCTACTCTTCTTCGAAGAGACCTTCGAGTTCGTGCTCTTCGAAGTACTCTTCGCTTTCATCTGCCACGTACCCGGAGGCCGCATTGGCACACTCGAGCGAGCAGAAGAACTCGTCGCCTTGCTTGATTGGCTTGTCAGTGATATTGTCCTTGCAATGACTACAACGCATCTTTAGTAAGACTCCAAAAGCGGTGAAAACCGGCCCGCCTCCGCCATCTTTCGATTGGTGGTAGTTGGCGTGCCTGTGTCCAAATCTCGCGGACTATTTATAGGGAACGCCAAAAACCGTGTCAAATGTTTTTTTGGGGGGGGAGGGGGGATAGCCGCCTATTGATTCTACTCACTCAGTCGGCGGCGAGTTGATCCCAGTCGATCGGCTTGGAAATGTCCAGTCGAGGCGGCGAGGCATCGATAGCCTCTACATACTTCTGAGCGGCTCCGGTATTGAATATCACCACTCGCTGGTCACGCAAAATCCAGCCGGACCGAGTGAGCTGCTTCAACGCTCCGATGCAGGTGGCTGTCTCCGGGCAGATTGCGATTCCTTCACAGGAGGCGACCAGACGCATCCAATGTTTGATACGCAATTCCTCAACCGCAACGGCACAGCCGTTCGATTCGCGAATGGCATCCAGTATCATAAAGTCGCCAATGGCCGAGGGGACACGTATACCGGATGCTATTGTTGCAGCATGTTCAAACGGCTCTGCGAATCGGTCGCCTCTTTCATAAGCTCTTACAATGGGGCCGCACCCATCGGATTGAACCGCGACCATTTTCGGCATGTTGTCCGAGTTCAGCCAATCGATCGTGCGCAATTCGTTAAACGCCTTCCACATACCGATCAGGCCGGTTCCGCCTCCGGTCGGGTAGAGTATGACGTCGGGAAGCTTCCAGTCGAATTGTTCGGCCAGTTCCAAGCCCATCGTTTTCTTCCCTTCGATGCGATACGGCTCTTTCAGTGTCGACAGATCGAACCATCCGAGAGTTTTGCTCCCTTCGCGCACAAGCCTTGCGCAGTCGCCAATGAGGCCATTGACAAGAAAAGTCTTCGCGCCGTAGTGAAGGCATTCGAGTTGGTTTATACGCGGCGTATCTTCCGGCATGAATACCCATGCCTCCATTCCCGCACGTGCTGCATAGGCCGCAGCCGCCCCGCCGGCATTTCCGGCAGTGGGAATAGCTACACGAGTGACACCGAATTTGCGGGCCATAGTGACAGCCATAGCCAGCCCGCGCGATTTGAATGAGCCGGTCGGTAGTTGTGATTCATCCTTCATGTACAGGTTGTCAACACCGAACTGCGCACCGAGAGTCGGACAGCGAAGCAGCGGAGTCATCCCTTCGCCAAGTGAAACCAATTCGTCATCCGGAGAGGGCGGAAGCAGTTCTCGATAGCGCCACATGGTGGACGCTCGGCCGGGCAGATCTGTCTTGCTCACGGACTGAGCAACTGCATCTATGTCGTAACGAACCCACAGCGGGCGACTGTTGTGTAGAGTCTGAATCCTGTCGGCGGGAAGGTGTGTGCCGTCAAGAGCGGATTCGAGGTGGGTGACGTGGGACTTGTTCATGTCGGGCGGACGGCCTATAGGCAACTCAATGCTCTTGACCTGCTTCTCCTGCGTGTGTGCGGCAGACGTCTCGTCTGCCCCTCAAAGCATACACAGAATAACTCTGTCAAGCAGCAGACCAGAGGTCTGCCAGCCACAAAACTGTCGGCGCAGGGGTTTGGACTTACTTGTACTGATATTATCCGTTTCACACATCCGGTGCTTCGCGGTCTCTGACCCATCTACCGTAGAATCCCATCGCAACAGCCGACACAATACCAATAGCTGCAAACTGATACCACAGTTCATATGGATGGTAGTTGTCCCACAACATGTTTGTAGCCTCTTGATGTGACATGCCGGTAAGCTCGACCAGCTTGTTCATTGCATCGGGGCGCGTGATGTCGGTCAGGTGATATTGTTGGGATAAGTAGTCCAGGGCAAGATTCGCTTTGTCGCCCATAGTATCGTAGACATGCCCGGCGAAAAGCGAGCCAATCCCCCATCCTATTCCCTGAGGGATATTGGCGTAACCCATGTACAGTCCCTTCTTGCCGTTCGGGGCGATCACACCGAGATAATCGTTCATCTTTGGCGACGACAACATTTCGCCAACGGAAAATATGAGGATGCCGAGCAAACAGAAGTATCCGGAACTTGTAAACCCTGCCGCAATAAGCCCGACCGATGCGACGGTGATGCCTATCAAGATGGAGTGCACTCGTCGCATTTTGGAGACCATCCACGAAATTAGCACGACTGCCAGTATAATCAAACCGGGATTGATATTTATCATCCACTCCTGCGCAAGCTGCGGCGCACGGGTCGAGTTCTGCTGAAGCATCCACTCAGGTAGATTGAGGTCACGAACAAGAGCAGAACTGTCGACCCAGTCGACAATGAAATTGGGCAGCATGTCGAACAGTTGCATGAACATGAGCCAGAAGCCGGACATGATCAGGATGAACACAATTAAGCGCAAATTGAAAATGTTCCTGATCGTGTCCACCAGTACGGTCAGCGGATCGCCATCCTGTTTCCCGCCGGACGATGGGTCCGTGTAGGTGAAGAGCATCAAGAAATTGAGCGAGACTATGGCAGCGCAGCCGAAAAAGACCGCCGGCCATGAGATACCGTAGAGAAAATGGGCCACAGGCGGACCGAGAAAGCCTCCGATATTGACCAGCATATAGAATGTACCCCACCCCACCGACGAATTTCGAGTTGTCAGTGCCTGGCACATTGTTCCCTGCACGCCCGGTTTGAAAATAGCAGTCCCTAAGGCAAGGGTGCAACAGCCGAACAGGAAGGGATAGAATTCGCGCTGCGTGGCCATGAGGATATATCCGATAACCTTGATCGCTACCGAGACCGCGATTGTCTTCTTGAACCCGTATCGGTCGGCGAAGCCGCCTGAAATCATCGGGGGCAGAGACTGAAAGAGCGCCCACCAGAGGAAGATGATGCCTTTGTCGGTTTGTGAGAAATGCAGCCCACCGATCTCGTCCGCCTGAGCAATATAAATCGGAATCACCACCCGCACGCCGTAGTAGGCCAGCCGCTCGAACATTTCCATGATATTGACCATCCAGAAGGGACGGCCCATGCTGGTCAATTGATGCAACAGATTGTCGCGCCGGTCAGCAGTCGCTAACGAATTCGACAATGTGAAGACCCTGCCAAAGTGTGCATGATTTTATAAGTAACAACGATTGGAGGGGAAAGTCAACAGGATTGAAATGTCGTGACCGCAGGGCTTCGGACCTGCAAGAGTACCAATTGAGAGTTTTTTCAACAAGCCCTTTCGCAGGAGTGACAAGAAGAGGGCGGGAATGACGAAATGAGGGAAGTGATGACATAGGTTCGTAGGCGGGGCACCCCGCGTCGGACTGGCAGAATCCCGGCCAACTATTCGGCTGGTGAGACTAACCTATTGAGCAGATCAACTATTCCCTGTGGGCGATGGCGTTTCTCAAGGATGCCGGCAGCAGAGGCAGTATCAGCGCGTTCCGATATCTCGCTAATGGGCGTGCGTCCTGTAATGAGAATAACCGGCATATCGGGATTGTTCGACTTGATTTTCTTCAGCAACTCGATACCGTCCATATTGGGCATTCGAATATCCGTGATCACTGCATCGACAGTACCCGTAGCCAGTTTGTCGAGTGCCTCTGCTGCGCTGACCACAGCATGCGTTTCAAAGCCACTTGTCGCGAGAAGTCCGGAAAGCATATCTCGGAACGCGTCGTCATCATCAACGAGCAGCACTCGGCGAATGGGAACTCCGGCCGCACCTGTCTGTCTTCCGAGGGCTGTTTCGATCATATCTTCAAGGTGTTGGATCCGAAAAGGCTTGGCCAGAAAACCATCAGGTGAGGCATGCCCGACTATGTCCGGAGTAACATAGCCGGAAATAAAGATAACAGGCATTTGGGGATGACTTCGGCGCACACGGTCCGACAATTCGATGCCATCGATACCCGGCATCCTGATATCGGTGATCATCAGGCTGAACGATTCTTCCCCGAGACGATCGAGCGCTTCCCGACCGCTCGATACGGCTGTTGCATGATAGCCAATTGACGTCAATGTATCTACGAGTAGATCGAGCAGGTTGGGATCGTCGTCGACGACAAGTATGTGAGTATTTTCGCTGTCCATAGTCAGGATCGGATTATTGCCAGCAAGTCGTCAGTTTTTTTCCTGAGTATGTCTTCGTTGTCTGCTTCGACGTTGAGTCGCAGTAATGGTTCGGTATTGGATGGCCGCAGGTTAAACCAAAAATTATCGTACTGAACTGTCAAACCATCCTCGTCGTCCACTTTACCATCAGCGAATGCCTTTGCAACCTGCTCGATCTTTTTTGAGATCGAATCGACTCGGCTGTTGATCTCGCTGGAGCGGACATAGGGATCAATTTCGCGAACCAGCTCATTTAATGGCCTGTTTTCAATCGACAATAGTTCGAGACAGACCAGGAATGCAATCAGTCCGGAATCGGCAAACCAATTCTCGCGGAAATAAAAGTGGCCGGAATGTTCGCCGCCAAAAATGGCGTCATGTTTTTTCATCAACGGCTTTATCAGGGCATGGCCGACCCGGGTTCGAATAGCCTTACCGCCGGATCGCTCGACCAGTTCCGGGACGGCACGTGAACAGATCAGGTTGTAGAGAATTGTCTCGCCCGGGTGCTTGGCAAGCAGTGATTTCGATACGAGTGCTGTGACCATATCTCCACCAAGCTGCTTTCCGTCGCTATCGACTAAGAACATGCGGTCAGCATCGCCATCAAATGCTGCCCCGAAGTCAGCGCCTCTGGCCGCGACTTCCTTCTGCAGTGCGGCAAGATTCTCAATTTCGATGGGCGACGCGGGATGATTCGGAAAACTGCCATCGAGTTCAAAAAACAGCGGAGTGACATCGATTGGCAGCCTGCTGAGTACGGGAGGCAGTGTCTTGCCGGCCATGCCGTTTCCGGCATCGATAACCACTTTATATGGACGGATTTTGGATGAATCGATAAATGACAGACAGTGGTTAGCGTATTCTTCGTCGATATCTTTGCGAACGATACTCCCGCGCGTCGGTGCTTTTGTCGCACAGGCATCTTTCTGAATCAATTCCAGGACCTGGCTCAGCCCTGTCTGTCCCGACAACGGTTCGGCGTTTTTCCGACAGACCTTGAAGCCATTGTACTCTTTTGGGTTGTGACTGGCCGTGATCATTATCCCGCCGTGATAGCCATGTTTTCCGACTGCGTAGTACAGGCCATCGGTAGAGATCAGCCCGAGGTCGATCACATCGACCCCCTGGTCGTTAATCCCCCGAGCCAGAGCGTCGAACAACTCATCCGATGAAAGCCGCATATCCCTGCCAACAGCCAATGATTCCGGTTTGAGATATGCAGCTAACGCGGCACCTATACTGTAGGCTGTGTCGACATTGACCTGATCGGGGCAGGTGCCTCGAATATCGTAGGCCTTAAAGATCGATGGATCGATTGACATCATTCACTCACTTTCTCAGGCATAATACTATAGAAGTCAATGCGTCTGTCAAACATAACAATCGGCCGACTAATCCCTACGTTGAAGTAACCGGGGCTTGATATGATCGCTGCGATCGGTGAAAATGGTGATCGAATGGCCTCTTAGAACGGGTTGCTGCATCGATTGACGGCAGTCCATTTTGCTCTTGCCTTTTTGGCATATTTGGTTATACTCTTGCCCTTGGCAGCCGACACACCGACAGTCGGTTCGAGTGGGCAAGTCTGGGCATTGGAGAGTCCCACTTTGGCGGCATTTGACAACTTGGAGGGCGGTTAGCTCAGTTGGTTAGAGCACCTGCCTTACACGCAGGGGGTCACTGGTTCGAATCCAGTACCGCCCAGTTAGTTGGGCGGTCGGGCCAGCGACCGACAGGTGAGCTTGGGCTACCTGATTTGATTTGCCGCCGATGATTGCTGGGATCGTAGCTGCCGTCTGTTTTGGCCTTGTAACGGGGTTGTAGTTCAGTTGGTTAGAACGCCTGCCTGTCACGCAGGAGGCCGCGAGTTCGAGTCTCGTCAACCCCGCTTTGATTGAAAACGAGCCCCTTCGGCAAGCATGCCGAAGGGTTTAATGTATGTGGGACAAAGGGTTCCGCGTGTGAATGTCGAGTTCGATAGTAGCTCGCGAAGTAGCCCGGCCTTCTCATCGATGGTTTGCTTTAAGTATAGACCGTAGGCGGAGTTAGCGAGTTCTAAAATACGGGTCCCCATTTCATAGTAATTCGCGCTGGCAGAGGTGCAAGCACTCAGGCGCAGATTGGTTTCGTCTAGTTCAGCTTGCCATTTCTTCGATTTCCGTATCCACAAATCTTCGGGTATTCTACCACACAGTTTGTCTTCATATGCTTTGTCCAGCAAGCGAGACAGATGATCTTGCCTCTTCCTGAGGGCTTTTACCATATCTCTCTGGTACGTTACTCGATCACGTTGACTTTCACGGAGTGCAGACTTAATGTCTTCGACGGTAGACGGTGCGACCTTTACTCTTCCGATGACTTCTGCGAATAGATGATCTAATTCCTCTTCTCGAATGTACGAATTGCCACATTTCCCATGATACTGTGTGCAATGGTAGTATACGTACTTACCCTTCTTCAGTTCGGCGGTCATCGAGCACCCGCATATGCCGCACTTGACCAAACCCGAAAAAGCGAATCCGCGTGAACCCCTCTTGCAACTTGTACCGCAGTGTAAAATGCTCTGGACTTTCTCAAACAGCTGTCTGGATATAACGGGCTGATGATTTCCAGCGTACTTCTTTCCCTTCCAAACGAATTCACCATAGTAGATGGGATTTGTTAGAATTCGATGGATACCAGCCTTGTTTATCGTCTGAGAGTTACGGGAGAACAGGCCAGAGCCTTTCGCGATGTTGGTTAACTGGTCCAGAGATCGCCCGCCTGTAGCATACTCTTCGAAGAGTTTCCTCACGAGTGTAGCCTTCTCGGTGTCCGGTTCAATCGTGTGAGTCACCTTATTGTTCAAATAGCCTACCGGTGCACGGTGTGGCCATTTCCCTTGAGATGCTTTTTCAGCTAAACCCTTCTTGACTTCTTCTGAAAGATTGTCGCAATAGTTCTTAGCCATCAAAACTCTGATGCCATGAAAGAACTTCTCAGAGGACTTGGAATCAGGTGAAAGAACAGAGTTCTCCTTGACGAAGTGAATATCAAGATTGAGCTCGTCTAGTCTCACCCAGTCCTTGATATTCCGATACAATCTGTCAGTTTTTTCAACCAGAAGGATTCTCACATCGGCGTGACTCTTAAGATATGAGACCATCTCACCAAATTCTCGTCGTCCAGCTACTTTGGCTGTTTCGATATCAGTGAACTCAGCAGCAATGGAAAGGTCGTTTCTTCGAGCGTAGCCTTTCAGGAGTTTCCTTTGAGCCGGTATCGTTGCAATATCCAGTGTTGTGTCGTTCCTGACATTACCGTTAGAAACATGGCATCTACCTGGACCTTATTACCCGATATGGCCTCCGATGACGAGACGGAGATCTATTATCAAGATAGTTGATTTGCGGTGGGGTTGTGGGCCATAGATAATCATTATTGAACTGTCTGGTGTTGGTTGGCCACTGATTGGGATCATTGAATTGTTGCCACATACGCCTAAAGGGACTGAGATCATCTTTTGTGATATTTGCTAAGTATGAAGAAACTGTGTACTTCCCTGTTACCCTGGACAACTCCCAAGAGTCAAACCCACTGAGATAGTCCTTAGATTTCACTTTACTCACTTCTGTTTGATAGCAGGGAGTGAATTTGTTTGTCAGTACAAACGAGTGCCAGCAGGTATTTTGTCGCAAAGTATCCTCAGCCACAGAGGTGTCGGCTTCGTTGTCTGTTTCAGCGGCTATTGAGTTAATGGCGACCAGCAGAAGTCCTGTTAGCAGTACCATCCAATGTGTTGATTTGAGTTTCATGTTATTGTCCTCCTAACCCGGGATGTGATAGACTGTGGGGGCGATATCCCCGTTGCTTCCGTTTTGGACAGCACTCGCAACCATCACTCCAACCGCTGCGATGGCGACAATAACGAGTGCCTTGATCATTGACTTTACCATGACTCTTCCTCCTCTGCGTGACCAGGGCAACAACCCCGGTGTCGTGTGCATGTTTTTGCGATACTCGTCGCCGTATTCGACGAGCAGGGTCGCCTCTTCGGTGGCGAGGCGTTTCTTGCATGCGTATGCTGTGACTTCTGCATGATCCTGCCTCCTTCCTTTCGTTCAATTC
>JBHHVC010000052.1:0-14458 GCA_046754125.1 Candidatus Zixiibacteriota bacterium | reverse complement strand
GGTGAAGACGATTCGGCACGCGCATCGTTCCTGCAATTGGTTGGGTTGGATGACAACAATTCTATGGCCTACTCATACCTTGCGGGCGACTATCGGAGATTCCGAAACCTCGATTCACTGATATGGGCCTATCAAAACTTGACCCGTATTCGCCCGGACAATTACCGTCTCCTTGGTGAACTGGCGAAACTTCAGGCTCAAAAGGGGAATGTGGAGGTAGCCAAGCAGTCGTTCCGAAAATCGATCGAAGCGAACAGCAGCCTTCACAATACTCTTGCCTTTACGGGACTTGGGGAACTGTATCAACTGACAGGTGATCTTGACTCTGCCATGACAGTGTTCAAGCAAGGTCTGCTGGCGGATCCTAATAGTGTGCTATTGAATAGGATCGTCGTTTCCCAGTATTGGCAGAGTGATTCCCTTGCAAAGGCACTGCCGTATGCACTTCGACTGGCTAAGCTTTCACCGCTGGACAGGGCAGAGAGCCGAAGAGTTGGAATCATATACTACGGACTGGATTCACTCGACCTAGCGGATTCAGTGCTTCAAGCGATTGTTGAGTCAGGCGAAAATAACTGGGTTAATCACTTCTACTTAGGCAGGATTGCTTTGCGTCGGGACAGTCTGAAGACAGCGCTGTTTCATTTTTCAAGAGTAACTCAGCAGGCTGATACTTTAGCCCAGAGCTGGCTCGATCTCGGACGTGTTTATCGGCTGATGAAGCGACCTCAAGCAGAGATTGACTCTTACAAGACGGGCCTTGATCGTATACGAAGCACTGAAGCCGGGGTGCCGCTTATGTTTGCCCTGGGAGCAGCATATGAGCAGAACAACCAATTTGACCGGGCTAAAACAGCTTTTGAGGAAACCATAGCTTTGGCGCCAGACCATTCTCAGGCTTTGAATTATCTCGGCTACATGCTTGCCGATCGCGGAGTCCAGCTTCACTACGCGCGCGAATTGATCGAGAAGGCTATCGCGCAGTCGCCCAACAACGCGGCTTTTCTGGACAGCTACGGGTGGGTATTCTATCGTCTCGGCGACTATGATCAGGCTCTGACCTTTTTGAGCCGAGCTGCCGCTCTTGACATCGACCCCGTGATTCTCGATCATTTGGGTGATACCCATGCCGCTTTGGGGGAGATGGAAGAAGCCCGTAAATGGTGGAGCAAAGCATTAAACCTTACACCCGACAACCCGGAGATCAAAGAGAAGTTAGAGCATTGACGCGACAAACCTTCGGTCTTACCCCTTTGTCGGTCTTTCTTGTTCTTTTGGTCTGTTCCACAATTATCAATTGTGCCAAAGTGGAGCCGCCTCCCGGCGGTCCGCAGGATCGCTTCGCCCCGTTTCTGACCGGTTCCGATCCGATTGCTGGTGCCATCAACGTACCGCTGGATTATTCGATTGCGCTGCAGTTTTCCGAGCACATAGTTCGACCTGCGAGCGGTAAGGCAATATACATCTCTCCAAGATTACCGTCTGATCCGAAGGTCCGGTGGAAAGCAAACCAGATAACGGTCGAACCGGGCGAGCCGCTCAGACCTGACCAGACATACCTAGTGTCGGTATCGTCCAGTGTAGCCGATCTCCGGGGAAACAAACTTGACAGCACTTCCGTGATCGCGTTTTCAACCGGCTCTACAATTGACTCCGGCCGGGTGAGCGGTCGCGTGTTCGCTGGCGATGCGCCGCGAGGCGGAATGTTTGTCGGCCTGTTTTCATACGGACTTATTCATGACAGTACGGGTTATGACTCGCTGTTCCCTGAGTACGTCACCCAATCGACTGCCGAAGGACGATTCTCATTTCAATTCCTCCCCCGACGGCGATATCAGTTGATTGCCTTTGAAGATAAGGATGGCGACGAGCACTTTAACCCAACGGCTGATCAGTTTGGGCTCGCCGATCGGCCTATACTTTTGGATCGCGACAGCCTGATGGAGAACCTCTCGCTCTCAGCCAGACGTCAGGATACTCTGGTGCCCGAAATAATAAGTGCCGTCCCAACCGGCGACAAACTGGTGCGAGTCCGTTTCAGTCGACCGTTGTCACTCTATTCTCTTGTGCAGAAGCCATCTCATGCAGTTCTACTCGACGCGTCTGATACAAACATCGTTTATCCGGCTGCCGGGCTGCTTGAAGCTGATAAGGGGGAGGCATCGTCGGTCCATTTTTATCTTCCGCCGGTGCCACCGGGGGAATACCGTCTGGAAATAGACTATGAGGCTGGCCGGGAGCCATTGCGTTTTGCGACTTTGTTGATAACCGACACGCCCGACGAGAATCCACCTTCGATTGCTTCATTTACACCTGATCGAAAGCCGAGGTTTGTGGACGACATTGAGTTGCTCCTGACCTTTTCGGAACCGCTTGATACTATGGCTGTCGGGGAAGCAACGGCGGTTCTGTTACAGGACCAGACAACACAGATCGATCTGACTTTGCATTGGCTGGACCTCTTTCGACTACGTCTTGAGCCATCCCAACTGGTTGCGGGAAGCAGGTACCGGCTTGATCTGGCCGAGTTTGATCTGATCGACCTTGCCGGCAACAAGCTGGGCGACAGTCTGACAACATATCGTTTTTTCACGCTGGACTCCGATTCTCTGGGGTCTGTTTCCGGCCGTATCGAAACAGATATTGCCGGTACCGAGGGAAATCCTGTTGTGTTGTCGTTCAAGAAGCTCGGTAACCAGCAAGAGTTCGCTTTGCCGGTCCACGGAAGGCGGTTTACCATTGATTTGCCGGGAGGGCGCTACTTATTGTCCGGGTTTATCGACCGCAATTTCGACGGTAGGCGGTCGCTCGGATCGATTTATCCATTTCAACTGTCAGAAACGGTCGGATCATATCCGGACACTATCGCTGTACGAGCGCGCTTTGAGACATCGGATATTGTAATGGAGTTCAAGTAAGACAATGGACAACCTGCTGCAATCGATTCCAGTGTCGCCGATGCTGCGACATGTCATAAGCGCTTGCATCATAGTTGTCGGTACCGTTGTTGGAGCCTACATATTCCAGTGGTTCCTTGGTTTACTCGCTCGGCGAGTCACACAACACACCAGTACCGACCTCGACGACAAACTTTTGGGTGCTACCCGCAAATACGTGCATCTCCTGCTGTACCTTTTCGGAGGAAAAGTATTGCTGAGTTATCTCAGTTCGCCTTTTGGAGGATATGTCGGTTCGGGACTGTTCGAGGTCGCAGGCGCCGTTGTTTACGCAGCAGGTGTAATCGTAGTCAGCCGTCTTATAGTTGCTGCAATATCGATCCTGCTGGGCTGGTACGGGGAGAACATTGCCTCCCGAACTGCCAGCAAAGTTGACGATGAGTTTATCCCGTTGCTGGATCGGACTATCAAGACGGTGATCTATATTCTGGCGGTTCTTATAGTGCTCGATCATTTTCAGGTGGATATCAAGGGACTGGTGGCTGTGCTTGGAGTAGGGTCGTTGGCTGTGGCCCTTGCTGCGCAGGAGACGATCGCCAATATGATTGGTGGTTTTGTTCTGATGATCGATCGCCCTTTCCGAGTCGGAGATAGAGTGCGGCTGGCTGATGGTAAGATATGCATAGTTCACGAGATTGGCATTCGCACGACCAAGTTTCGGACATTTGACAACACGCTGATTATCACGCCCAACGCCGAACTGATGAAATCGACTATCCACAACATCAACTATCCGTTTCCGAGAGTGCGGGTTGTGGTCGATGTCGGTGTTGGCTATGATTCGGATATGGAGCTTGTAAAAAAGGTTATGATTGATGAAGCGGAAAAGCACCCAGAGGTTATTCAAAAGCCCGGTCCTTGGGTTGCCTTTCTCAACTTCGGTGATAGCTCCCTCGATGTATCTCTTCGTTGCTGGGTAGAGGATGCCAACGATCACTATCGTTGTGGCTGTCAACTGCGGGAGCAGATTCTCACTCGTTTCCGGAAGGAAGGAATCGAGATTCCGTTCCCACAGCGAGTAGTGACAATGATCAAGGATACGCGAGCGGGCGAACCCGAATCCGGTGCGGCTCAATAAGGCTCGCTATTGGTTGTCCCTTACCTTCCAAGTCCTTGCCTCCAATGTCGGGCAGACATATTCGGCTAACGCACTAACCCGGATACGAGCAGCCGCTTCTAATTTTTTTGGCACATATCCGGCCTAAATCCCGTTATATTCCCGCCAATGGCAGATTGCAAAACAAAGCGACTTTCGTTAAGAACAATTGGTTGTCGGCTCAACCAATACGAAACCGAAAA
This sequence comes from Candidatus Zixiibacteriota bacterium, assembly GCA_046754125.1. Taxonomy (GTDB): domain Bacteria; phylum Zixibacteria; class MSB-5A5; order GN15; family FEB-12; genus JBHHVC01. Next base: position 10,202 of record JBHHVC010000052.1, on the reverse strand, counting down.
AATGGCCGCAGACCTTGCACCGTACGGGTTCATACGTACCGGTCCGGATGAATTGGCAGATCTGTATATCATCAACACCTGTACCGTTACTCATCGTGCTGACGCTGATGCTCGATACTACATTCGTCATGCAGCCCGCCAGAATCCTGAGGCTTGCATAGTCGTGTCGGGCTGTTTTGTGGATAAAGACCCTGGGTACGTGGAAGGTCTGGAGCCGGTTGATGTTATTATACGCAATTCCGAAAAAGCCAGAATTGCGGAAATTCTTTCAGACAGATTGCCAGACATGTTCAGCGGCGAGCCGGACAAGGGGTGTTCAACTGATGTTACTGACTTCTTTGGTCACAATCGGGCATGGATAAAGATATCTGATGGCTGTAACCAGTGGTGCTCCTTTTGCATTTTGCCGACAGTGCGGGGGCGGCTTCGCAATCGAGAACCTTTGGAGATCATATCCGAGGTCAATCGTCTCGTCGAAGCTGGTTACCATGAAATCGTGCTGACCGGCATACACCTTGGGCACTACAAGAACCGCAAATCGTCACCCCAGGTGAAAAATCTGGCGGCACTTTGCCGTATGATCCTCAGGGAAACAGACATCGCTCGAATCCGACTCTCATCGATCGAACCGCAGACTGTTCGTGATGATCTGGTCAATACGTATGCATCTTCCGGCGGACGTATCTGTCGGCACTGGCATATTCCGCTTCAATCGGGTTCGTCCAGAATACTTCGTGCCATGCAACGTCCTTATGACCAAAATGTGTATATCAAACGAGTTGAGGCTGTCCGCAGGGCGGTTCCCAATACCACTATTGGCGCGGATGTTATAGTCGGATTCCCAGGCGAAACGGAGGAAGATTTTGCTCGCACGCTGAGGCTGGCTGAGTCAGGTCTTATCGACTATTTGCACGTGTTCAGCTATTCCGACCGTCCGGGCACAGTCGCTGAGGAGCTGGCTCAAAAGGTCGATCCGGCAGTAATCAAAGAACGAAATGCCATCTTGACCCGGCTGTCCAACCGATTGCGCAGCCGGGCACTCAAGCGTCAGGTGGGACTTTGTCTGGGTGTCATTTCAGAGCAAAAGCCGGATCGCGATGGCGATTATCACTATGCAATTTCGGACAATTACATGAAAGTGAAGCTTCCTCCTGGGCATATTGGCGGCAGAGGCATAACGATCGTTAGAGTGCTTCGATCGCATGAGACGTATGTTGAAGGCGGGGTCGTCGCACCATCGTGAAAGCGGCCGCCGTTGTTCTTTTCCCGGCCCACTTAGGCTGACGGATCGAGGTATCATTCTTTCCCAGCTAGACGGAAGTTTTTTCTGAATCGACCCCTTCTGCATTTCCGGTCAGTGCGAAATTGCACTGCTTAAACGACTACCACACAGGACGTTACTCGCACGTGCGCGTTTTGGCACGGCCGTTGCTCATGCAGCGCATAGAGTAATAATATTCGTGGAGTGAAATACGTGTCCGAAGAAACAAAAAAGACCGAAGAGACGCAGCAGCCGGAAGGCGAAAAGGCCACCGGCAAGGGTGGCATGATGAAGTATATCATCTTTGGCGGCGCAGGTCTGGCCCTCATGGCAGTAGTTATTGCGGCCACAGTGTTTCTGATGGGTGGATCGAGTCACGACTCTGCGGAGGAGGCAGGTGAGAGTGCCGAGGTCGCGCAAGCTGGTGATGAAGACAGCGACCACAACAATCCGCACGCCGAATCATCGGAGCACGCGCTCGACGGCGAAGATGAACTGGCCTTTGACGAAAACGATCCCTCGGTGATGGAAGCCATTAGAGAGAATCTCGCAATACTAGACTACGAACCGGAAGATGCCGAAGTAGAAATCGATGAGCCGGGAATGAGTGTCGAGGATTCGATCGAAGCCACCAATTGGTTGAACCAGGAAAAAGAACGACTTACACAATGGGAATCCGAACTCGACGGCCGAAAGAAGAAACTGGATCGCTTAGACAGTGAAGTATCGAAGAAGTTGGTGAGACTGGATCAGGCCGAATCGTCACGAATCGCAAACCTGGCCAGACTGTATGATGGCATGGACCCGCGTTCGGTCGCCCGCCTGATGGCCAATCTCGATGATGAAACGGTTGTATCGATCCTGCCGCGTATGAAAAACAAAAACGCGTCGTCAGTATTGGCGCTGTTCCCGGCAAAACGGGCCGCCCGGCTTTCCAAACAAATGATTACGATTGCGGAGAAGTAGAGATGGTGCGATCAAGCGAACAAATGCTTGACCTGATGTCGCTGATGGGAGCGGCTCCTCCCACCGAACTGGGACAAGTCGGCGATGATTCGAGTGAACAAAGTGAAATGCCTTTTGATGAACTGGTCAGCTCGTTTCTCGGTCTCTCGGCTGCCGAGATAGCCGGTCCCGGCGAAGAGGTAGCCCTGCAAAGACTCCAGTCACCGGCTGTCCTGCCGTTTGCCGTAGATCCTGAAGGAGTGGTCCTGCCTCAGCAGAAGCTTAGCAGTGACATTGTAGTCCCTGAAAACGTAGCGGCGTTCAACAAGAAACTGGCAAGCCTGGCGACCATTCAGGCGGGCAAGATGGGTACGGACGGTCTGGCCATTGACCTTCCTCCCGGTCGCTATGATGTGGTGTCAGCGAATCAATCCGATGGCAAACTGAACCTGGTGCTGTCATCCCCTGATAATCAAGGGGCTGAAATCAGATTGTCGATAGCGACCTCACTACTGGCTGATCGTGGTGACCTGACAGGGCAAATTCTTTCTCCAACCGAACGAATCGACATTAATGGCGTGCCTAAAGCTGGAACATTGTTCGACAAACTGCTCGAGCGGCTTAATGTGACTGAAATAGCAATCAAAGAGGCGCCGCAGCCGGCCGATATCAAGGCGACTGCTACACCTGTTCAGGTCGAATTAATAGCGAACGAATCAGGCAACTCTGTCATTATCAAGGCGCAATTGAATCGCCGAGAATTACAGGCCCGAACCGGACCAAGAGACAGTAATGGTGTCGACAAATCTGCCGGTTCGATCGGGGCAAGGCCGGACGTGTCGTCTGAACTCTACAAGCAGCCCGAGCCGAAACCTCTGACTGCAGTGCAGCGGCATATGATGTCGCAGTCTAACGCTATGAATGAGCGACAGGGAAATGGCCTGCTTGAGTCGAGACAGGGTGAATCCGAATTCGTCCGTCTGTTGGCTCAGCCAGTCAATCCTGATTCATTTACGGATTTGTCAACGGCAGACGCCAACAAGCCGATCTACCGGGACAACACATTACAATCAGCCAGGCTATCGTTGCCGTATGATGCGCGGTTCCAGTTGCGACCAAATGGTCAATCGATCCGGCTGACTATCGAGCCTGAGCATCTTGGGCCAGCGAAACTCTCGCTGGTGATGCACGGCGGACACCTGAGCGCCCGCGTCGTTGTAGATTCGGTTGCGGCTCAACAGGCGGTGGAAGGTTCAATGCATCAGTTGCTGGATCAACTTTCCCAGGCCAATATCAAAGTTGAAAAGATCGACGTGGCTGTAAGCGGAGGCGCAACAGGTGAGCGTCAGAATGCGCGCCAGCCGTTTAGACCTGGGCGCAAACCGAACTTGAGCCACAAGCTGATAGGCGACACTTTCGATGCTTCCCCGCCCGCGTTGGCAAGGATGTTGTCAGCCGGAATTGTCGCAAGTGACGGCGTGAATATTCTTGCATAAAGGGACATACACATGGCTTTTATATCACCAGTAGCAACTGACGCCTCGGGCGCTGCCCGCACAACCGGAAGCATGCAGAAACTAGATAAGAACGATTTTCTGCAACTTCTCGTAGCCAAGCTGCAGAACCAGGACCCGCTCAAGCCAATGGAAGACCAGGACTTTATCGCCCAATTGGCGCAGTTCTCCTCATTGGAACAGATGAATAACATTGCAGAAGGAATAGCGTCGTCCAACAAGTTCGATTTCCTGCAAATGCAATCTATCAACAACACTATGGCCGCAGGACTAATCGGGAAGGACGTGAAGGCGGAGTATAGCACTCTGTATGCGGACGGCCAATCCGATGCAACAATATCATTTACGATGCCAACACATGCCGACACAGTGACATTCGTCATTCGCGACAGTTCAGGTAATGCGGTCGCTCAACTGACCGAAGAGAACGTACCGCCCGGCGCGCAGTCAATAAAGTGGGACGGTCGCGATAAGTTGGGCAACATGGTTCTCGAGGGCATTTATAGCATAGAGGCGCGCGCTACGGACGTCAACGGCAACAGCGTTGAGCCGAAGCTGTCGCTGATCGGAAGAGTTGAGTCGATTTTCTATCGCGACGGCGCAGCCTTGTTACGGGTCAATGGAACTGAGATTCCTTTGGGCGACGTAACTGCCATTGGCGAGCCGGGTTCGCTCGATGAGGGCTAACGAGCTTCGAATAAGATGGAAACAGGATTTGCAGAATGTCTGATTTAAACCCAGCCAAACCAATACGGATAAGCTCTCAGCCTCGTCCGGTTGATCTCATTTCAATCGCCGGGCGCAAACCGGACAAGCCGAGCGAAAGCGCGTCTAATGCATCGTTCAAGGAGATGTTCTCTCGGGAGTTGGCTGGCTCTCGTGATATCAATTTTTCAAAGCATGCTCAACAAAGACTGTTCTCACGTGATATTGCGGTCTCGGACAATACACTTGGTCGCATCGCCGATGCCATCGACAAGGCAGACGCCAGAGGGGCGAGGGAGACGTTGATTCTGAGCGATCGGGGCGCGTTTGTTGTGGCTGTACCTAGCCGTACGGTAGTAACAGCCTTTGATCCAAACAACCTGCGAGAAGGAGTGGTCACATCGATCGATTCGGCAATCATGATCTGATCAACAATTGAGGACGAAATTGAACACAAATACTAACATAATAAGCGACAGAGTTGGACTCCATTTTGATGGAGAGGCTCGTCCAATCAACTTGGAGGAATGTCAGTTATGATGGCATCACTTTTTGCAGGAGTGTCCGGCCTAAAGAACCACCAGGTGAAGATGAACGTGATAGGCAACAACATCGCGAACATCAACACAATTGGTTACAAGCCGGCCCGGGTAAACTTCCAGGAAGCGCTGGTCCAGACATTCAAGGGCGCAGGGCGGCCGTCGAGCATCTCGGGCGGTACCAATCCGGTACAGCTTGGTCTGGGTATGCAGGTTGCGGCAATCGATAACCTGTTTTTGCAGGGCGGGCTGGAAACAACCGGACAGATAACCGATCTGGCCATTCAGGGATCGGGATTCTTCGTGCTAGGTGACGGAAATGATAACAGGTTCTATACCCGTGCGGGAGCGTTCGGATTCGATGCCGCCTCAAACCTGGTCGATCCTGCGACCGGACTGATGGTCATGGGAAAGATGGCAGACGCAACCGGAAACATTTCGTCTATCGCAACGACCGGCCCTATCACAATGCCTTTCGGACAGCAGGACCCGGCATCAGCAACTTCTGAGATCACCTTGTCCAATAACCTTGATGCATCAGCGACCGATTCTGCTGCTACCTTGCGTCAGGCCGGAAGCTCAGGAGTGTTATCTGTTGGTGGTACCGCTACTGACGGCGTCGGGGGCACACACGTTATCACGATTACCGGAATCCAGGCATTAGCTTCGTCTGCTTCCGGCACTATTACCGGTCTTACTAACTCAACCACACTCAGCTCTCTTGGGGTTACCATATTTGATGACTTCCAGATTACGATCGATGGCACACGGACTGAGTCGGTGACTGGAATGAACGCCACCAGCACGGTAAGTGATCTTGTGCAATCGCTTAATCAGATAGTGGGAATCACAGCCAGCCTAGTTGAGCCTCCTGGAAGGATACAAATTAGCCGCGACAAGGCGGGCGATCCGGTACAGTATGGATTTGCCTCATCCACAGCCACTGCGGGCAACATTGTGCAGCAGCTATTCGGTGGGGCATTCACTTCCACCGGCGGCGCTGCCCACACATTTGTGGCGACCGATACGTTTTCACCAACCACCGGCAACGGCATTGCAGCAGGTCCGGTTACGACCGACCTGACTATAGAAACGGATCAGTTCACTGGTCTGGCCGTAGGCCTGAGCGGGGTTGGAGGTGGTGGAATCACCGTTACAGCGTCGTCGTCAACAGGCATTGCGGCAGCTCCAGTCGGACAGGAATTGATTATCGACACGGCTGCAACAACGCACACGACGTCGCTCCAGGTATTCGATTCGCAGGGCGGTCGTCACACCTTGTCCATCGAGTTCTTCAAGTCGATTGTTCCCAACAGGTGGGAGTGGACGGCTTCGACCTTGGGCGATGAAACAGTGGTTGCCGGAGGCAGCGGATATGTTGCCTTTAATCAGGACGGCTCCCTCAGCACATTTGATTACAACGGAGGGGCCAGCGCGATCATAGTCGACCCGCGTAACGGGGCCCTGAACATTGACGTTGCGGTAATGGCTGGCACATCCGGAAACTACGATGGGTTGACTGGGTTTGCGTCAGGTAACCATACGGCTGCAATGATCGCACAAAACGGATACGGTCTTGGCATCCTCGAGAAAATTGCGATTGACCAGGCCGGTAACATCTCCGGAATCTTTTCCAACGGTATCACCCGAATCCTCGCCCAGATTATGCTGGCCGATTTTACTAATCAGGCGGGTTTGAGAAAGGCCGGACGATCCTACTACCAGCCTACGCCAAACTCCGGAGTACCGGTCGAGGGCGTGGCTGGGGAGACAATTTCCGGCACACTGTCGTCGGGCGCACTGGAATCGTCGGCTGTCGATATCGCAGCTGAGTTTACCAGTATGATCACTGCCCAGCGTGGATTTCAGGCAAACGCCAGGATAATCACAACGTCCGACAGTATGCTTGATGAACTGGTGAACATTAAGAGGTAACGGTAAGGCGTGATAAAAGTAACCCGGTTGAACGAGTCGGAGTTGGTAATCAACTCCGACTTGATCGAATTCGTTGAAGCGATTCCGGATACAATTATCTCGCTTACCACTGGCAAGAAGATAATGGTGAAAGAGAACCCAGACGACGTCATTAGCCGGGTGGCTGCCTTTAGGCGCCGCTGCAATGTCCAAACGGATTCAGTGGATGTCCGGGTTGGGAACTCTAAGGGGTAACAATGGCCAAAGATGAAGATAAAACGGTAGTTGAGTCATCCGCGGATGGCGATTCCGATGGATCGGACAAGTCGGCCGGTAAGACCAAGAAACCGATGTTGCTGTTTGGAGGTATTGGCGTTGCAGTTATCGCCATTGGAGTGGCGCTCGCACTATTCATCGTCAAGCCGATGATGTCGGGCGACGAAGTATCGGAGGAGGACGGTACCGAACAGATTGAGTCGAATGATGATGGAGGCCACGACAAGAAGGCTAAGGGTGATCAAAAGAAGAAATCCAAGCCAAAGAAGAAGCATAAGAAGAAAGAGAAAAGTCATGGCGACTCCGAAGAAGGAGGCTCGGAAGTATACACTATCAAAGACATCGTGATCAACCCGGCCGGAACGGGTGGCACACGATTTCTCTCTGTCTCGTTTGCTTTTGATCTGGAGTCGCCGGATATGGCTGCGGAGATGGAATCGCGAGAGCCAATTATCAGAGATGCGCTCATCACGATCCTCTCGTCAAAAACGGTGGCCCAGTTAACTGATACCAAGCAGAAGGAAATTATCCGGTACCAAATCAAGAAACGTATAGAGAAACTACTCGACACCGATGAACTGGCCGGTGTCTACTACACGGATTTTGTGCTCCAATAGGGAATAACATTGTGGCAAAAATACTGTCCCAGGACGAAATAGATGCTCTGCTGACGACGGTCTCCACCGGTGAACCGGAGATCGTTGAGGAGAGCTATGATGATGATCGACTGCGATCGGTCATTTCATACGATTTCAAGCATCCAAACCGTGTATCAAAAGACCAGATACGAACGCTGGAAAACCTGCACGACAATTTCGCCGGTCATTTTGCCTCGACCATGTCGGCAATACTGCGGGCCATCACCGATGTCGATCTAGTCAGTGTGGATCAGATTACTTACAGTGAATTCGTTATGTCGCTGGTGGCGCCGTCGTGCACCTACACTTTTTCGGCACCGCCGCTCGATGCTGCCTGCCTGGTCGATTTTAATCCGACTCTGACCTTTTCACTCATAGATCGAATGTTCGGCGGTAGTGGCAAGCTGCTTGAAACGGAACGGGAATTGACCGGAATTGAGCGCTCGGTAATGGGAAAGCTTGCTCACAAACTCTACGGCGATCTGACGATGGCATGGGAGCATATAGTCAAGGTGAAGATAGAGCAGCTCAGCTTCGAAACGAATCCGCAGTTTATACAGATTGTGCCGCCAGGTGAAACAGTTGTGGTTGTCTCCTTTCAGGTGAAGTTGTTCTCGGCCACCGGTCTGCTGACAGTTTGCTATCCCTACGTATCGCTTGAATCGATAATAACAAAGCTATCGGCCCAAAACTGGATTGATGCCACTAAGAAAAAAAATCTCACTGAAGACCGAGATCTAAATATGGGGAACATTAGTGTCATAGATGCGGACGTGTCGGCCACACTCTTGGAAACGAATCTGAAAATGAGCGATTTTCTTTCCCTGAGGATTGGAGATATCGTTCCGTCCGAAAAGAAGATCAGCCTGCCGGTTGAGGTATGTGTGAACAATCGGCCGAAATTCAGCGCTAAGCCGGGTTTGTCCGGTAAGAAGCGCGCTGTGCAAATAGTGGATGTTTACGAGAAGGAAGCATAGGAGCTCCTACTATGGTGGACGACAAAGATAAACCAATTGGGGACGAGACGCCGGATGTAACTCCCGAGTCATCGTCGGGCGAAACTCCATCTTCAGAAGAATCGGTAGCGGCGCCTTCTGATGCTGCAGATTCGGATGGGCCTGCGGAAGCTGTTCAGGCCGCGCAAGAAAGTGGGGAAGCTGACAAGGCGGTAGGTGTGGTGAACCCCGAAGACGCGTCGGAGGATGATGCCGAGGCAGAAATGATGGCAATGCTGGAGGATCTTCCGCAGGAAGAACCCAGTGCGGCGCCGGAAGATATTGACTTTGGATCGCAGACTGTGGCTAATGCTCAGTTTCAGCAACTTTCGGAGCCATCGGGAAAGTCCGAACCGAAAAACATCGACCTCCTTATGGATGTCAATCTGCCGGTATCGATCGAGCTTGGTCGCACAAAGATGTCTATCTCAGATATTCTGGCCCTGGGTCCCGGTTCCGTTGTAGAGTTGAGCAAGCTAGCCGGCGAGCCGGTCGACCTGCTCGTCAACTACAAGATCGTGGCCAGGGGAGAGGTTGTTGTGGTGGACGAGAACTTCGGTGTAAGAGTAACTCAACTTCTTACGCCCGAAGAGAGGTTGAAGGCGTTAGGCGATGATTAAGAACAAAGCGCGGCGAACCTGGCTGATCGCGGCCATCGTAGTGGCTGCGGCATTACTCGGTCTGGCGGCTATTGACACCGGACCGATATCGGCGCAGCCTGATCAGGACGCAGTTACAAAGGTGGGATCATCAATCCTTAGCGGCGATGATAGCACTGGTCCTGCATCGTACACAAGCCAGACAATGCCAGCCATGCTGAAAATGCTCAGTGCGCTGGTTGTTGTCATCGCCTGTATCTACGGGGCAATCTACCTCTTGAAACGTCTCAATGGACGAAGGCATGGTGGAAGTCGCCGGAAGCAATTGTTAGAAGTACTAGAGACAGTCTACGTGGCTCCGCGGAGATCAATCGCACTTGTTCGAGTGATGGACCGCGCAGTGCTGGTAGGAGTGGCTGACAACAGCATCTCAGTTTTGACTGAGCTAGAAGCCACTACACTGAAGGACCTGAATGAAGAAGAGGAGGCTGCTTCGCAATCTACTGGATTTGCGGACTTGCTTTCGTCGATAACTACTCGTCTGGGAAGCGTGCGCACAAAGGAAGATAGCGCACCACAACAGGCGTAAGACTGACACATACGCGGCACACGTAATGTTGCGACATGGATGACGCAACGGTGCCTGAAAGTGACATATAGGAAATGAAATCACTCTGGCGAATCACTCTCGCTGCTACAAGTATGACAGTGTGTGCGCTCACTACGGCCACAGCGCAGACCATCCCAAAGTTATCCGTACAAGTTGGCGAGGCCACAGAGCCGACCGACATCGGTGTTTCGCTTCAGATTGTCATC
>JBHHVC010000051.1:0-14585 GCA_046754125.1 Candidatus Zixiibacteriota bacterium | reverse complement strand
CATATTTCACTGCTTTCAAAAAGACTGTTGAAGCGAATTCCACGGCCCATCCCAACAACAATAAACATCTCAGCGGCCCAATATATGTATTTGCGGTGATTTGGCAAGCAGGCTTCGCGGGTCACCCGGAATCGCCCCAGTCAATGATAACACGACTGACAATAGTCAGTTACGAACCAGCCCCTAATACACCCGGGTCAGATGAGCTTCATGTTGTCTATCAGACGTACTCTGTGCACTACAACCGCCAAAGAGCAGATAGTGCCCTTCACTATCTTCCGCACGGGAGTCAAGGAGTCGGCATCGGTGAATGCAATGTAGTCGATCCGGGCGGTCGGACTTGTTGCCTTGATAGCAGCACGAATTTCTCGGTCTATTCGTTTGCCCGACACTACACCAGATTTGGCCATTTCCCGCGCGGTTCTGAGTGCATAGTACAAGCAACACGCCTCTGGCCGCTGGGCGGCGGAAAAATATTTATTGCGAGACGACATAGCCAGGCCGTCTTTTTCGCGCACGGTTGGCGCAATAATGAACTTTATCGAATATCCGAGATCGCTGGTCATGCGCTTGAGGACTATTGCCTGCTGGAAGTCCTTCATGCCGAACACGGCCAGGTCCGGGCGGGTGATATTGAACAGTTTCGCTACAATTGTTGTCACGCCCCGAAAGTGGGTTGGACGGGAGCTGCCCTCCAGCGAGCGGGTCAGGTGCTCGACAGAAACCCAGGTCTGGAAGCCCGGCGGATAGATGTCGTCTGCTCTGGGGATGAAAACAATATCTGCTCCAGCTTCCATCGCTCTTTTGATATCCGACTTTTCGCTTCGCGGGTATTTGCTGAGGTCCTCGCCCGGCGCAAACTGCGCTGGATTGACAAATATCGAGACAATGACGACATCTGCCTGTCTCCTGGTGCGGCGAACCAGAGATAGATGCCCTTCGTGCAGGTATCCCATAGTCGGCACCAGCCCGATTGTTTTACCCTGCCCTGTTGCTTCGCGAGCGAGGGTCTGCATTTTTCTGGTGGATCGGACTATTGACATTTCAGCAGGCTAAGACTCGGCAGCAGGCGTGCCCCCTCCACTGTCAATTGGAGGGTTGACATGTTCGTCGGTGAAGAACATCGGCTCTTCGTCGGGAATACGGTGATTGTCCTTGATATAGCGCACCACTACATACCCGCGCGCCTGCGCGGTGGCCAAAACAGACAGGGCGTACGCAATTACTGACGCAAAAATCAGAAACAGCATGAGCGCCATGAAGTGCCCGGCAGCAGAGTTATTCCCCCCGCGTGTGTAGTGCAGCAACGAGAAGCCAAAATCAACACCGGGAAAGAGATTGAAAGTAGCCTGCACTACGTCTGAGTTGACCGGAATGTGCGACAGACCCGAGCGGACCAGCGTTTCAATTTTTTCGCCGCCTCCTATTTTTCCTGACCAGGTAACAAACTGCATTGAGCGAAAAGCAAAGTAAGCATAGATAAAGCTGCATACTTTGGCCGCTGCAAATGAGTACGCGGTGAACACAAGCCAGCGCACCGGCTGGCGGATGATCGTTGAGAATGTTTCAACTATCGCCCCGAAGACCTCGCCGTGACGTTCCGCAGCAGCGACAGCCGGAAGCAACAGCCAGGACACCGACAACACGAAGAGGATGAAAACAGTGAACATCCCAACCACGAAGTTTGGAATTACTGCCAGGATAGTAAACAACCAATCCCCCACAACCGGAATACGACAGATCAGGCCGAACAGAAACAGAAGAAGCCAGATGAACGCAACAAAAGCGATGATGGCAATCTCTGATAACGCTATCTGTTTGAACCGCGACAGAGCAAACCGTATAGCACCCCGGGCGCTGAAAAAGCGATGCCCGCGCAGAGTTTCCATTTCGATAGCGGAGACAGCTAACATGCCGAGCATCAAAACGAGCGTTGCCAAAGACAGGCCGACAACGAAGACAATCTGAGCCGCCAGAGTGTAGAGCTTGACCACAAAGAGTGGAAGCAGCCCATAGACAGCAAACACCGCACCCATATTCTGACCTTCCAATGCCAGTGCAGCATAAGTGAACAGGCTGTAGGTTGCCAGCGCGCCGCACAGAAAGAGCGTCATGACCAAAATTCTTTTGGCCTGGAGCGCCTTTGCCGGCGCCCAAAGCACGTCTCGAAAATCGTATCGGGGTGAATACTCCATTAAGGAAAAATCGCACCTGTCTCCGGTCAGGTCAAGACAAAAGGGCCGAAGTTGAGCAAGGCAAAATGAATACGCGACGCTAATAGGCTCGCTTACTATTTGGCAAGGGGCCGGTAATTGCGACTGGTGTATCCCATTTCTTCGTCGGCAATCTCCTGTATGTAGTCAACCCAGACATAGATCGGGTATCCAAGAGTGGAATCATAGCTGGTTCGGATTTCAAAGGCATCGCGGGCTCTTGCTGATTCGATAAAATCGAATAGCTGCGGGATGGTCAGGTAGAGATTGAGTCTCTCCGAGGGCAATGCAGTACTATCAGAAAGTACTATTCCGGACACAATAGAATCATCCACCACTGTCAGCCGTACCAAGTCCCAAGCCCAAAAAGGGCAGAAACAGAGAAGCGACTGGTCGATTTCGTAACTATTGGACCCCAGCGAGTCCCACAGCCGCCGCTCCCAACCGGGGCTTCGATCAGTCGTGTCAGATACGGTCGTGTCTTGTATTGTCGTGTCAGATACGGTCGTGTCTTGTATTGTCGTGTCAGATGTATCCGTTGTATTCTGTAAAGTGGTAGTATCCTGATCACTAATCGGGTTTCCATTGTCATCACTACAGCCGATTTGGACAACAATGACCAGGATCAATCCGAGAACCAGCAGTAAGCCGCCTTGTTTTTGCACAACATAGAGCTTTGAAAACATTGTCACCTCTCTTGTCCCTGAGTAACGGAGTTGCTCTATCAAGAACGCCCCAAATGCCATTATTGTCAACAGGAATCCCGGCAGCTACTTCCCGCTAATAACACTGACAGTATTGCCGTCCCGGAATGTAATACAAGAAAATGATAGGGAAATCACTTTCGCATTTAGCTACAGTTTGCTACATATTGACTCGTGATCTCGACCGAACGCAATCGACTGATCATCTTCTTTCTGGCAGTGTTTGTGCGGCTGGCATTTTTTTCACTCACACAGTTCACTGCCGACGATGCTTTCATTACTTACCGCTACGCGGAGAACATTGCCTTTGGCAATGGTTTTATCTACAATACGGGAGAGCATGTACTAGGCACCTCGACGCCGCTATTCACATTAATTCTCTCTATTTTTCGCTTGTTTTCGCTGCCTGCGGTCAACTCGTCGCTTCTGGTTTCTCTGATCGCGTCGGGGTTTACGGCTGTAGTGTTGTACAGGTTTGGCCAGTCGCTCAGGTTCGGGCTTCTTTCCTATATTCCCGCTCTCATCTATATACTCTGGCCTAGATCGTTGGCCGCCGACACCTGCGGGATGGAAACAGCACTGTTCACCCTGTTTGTGACCGGAGCGGTGTACTATAGCCATAAGCACCTAGGTTTCTATGCTGTCGCACTTGCAACCCTAGCCAGCGCGACAAGACCCGAAGGGCTGTGGATGCTGTTGCTGGTGTTGGTCGCTGCGATTGCACAAGATCGGTTCCGTGCCGGGTGGTACCTGTTGATTCCGGCGGTCATCATCGGGCCGTGGGTGATATTCGCGATCTACTATTTCGGATCGCCCATCCCTCATTCAATACCAGCCAAGCTGGCACTGTACTCACGCTTTGGGACAATGTCGGTTTGGGAGAATATGCGGTTCCTGATGGCCTGGCATCGGCCCGAAGGCTGGATCATGTTTGCCGCAGCTATCACCGGTGGAGTATGGCTCTTCAGGAAGCAGGACTTCGGGCGAGTAGCAGTTTTGTGGATTGTCGGTCTTGTGTTATTCTTTGGATTGGGTCGGACACACCTTTTTTTCTGGTATGCAGCGCCAATCTACCCTTTGTACATCCTGCTGGCCAGCGCTGCGATAGTTTGGGGAATTCAACGATTCGTTCCGCAAGCCTCGCGGCGAGGCACAGTATCGAAGATTGCGTCCGGGCTGATTGTAATCGTCCTTATTGGCGGCTGCTACCCGTCTGTGCGGTATTATCGTGCTCTGGCCAATACAATGCGCACCGTTCACAAGCAGATCGGCGAATATCTAGGAAGCCACTCTGAAGACACGGACAGGGTGGCGGCTGAGGACATTGGATATATCGGATATTACTCCGGCTTGTACATTTTGGATCGCGACGGCCTTGTCTCGCCTGCAGCGATTCCATATAACCGGGAGGGCCGGTATCTTGCGCTGATCCTCGATCACTCGCCACAATGGGTGGTACTGGCGGTCGGCAGCCCTGTCAGTTTGTTCAGGCAGAGCGACCGCTTCCACGAATGCTATCAACTTCAAAAACAATTCAAATCTTCTACCGGAGAGACCTACGAAGTCTATCGGCTAGGGGGCTGACTGTTGTGTTTTTGTCTGGACAGAGCGGGCAAACTGCGCTACCGTACTACCAGGTGCGCGCGTAAAGCAACTCTATGGTCCTGCCGATACTGTGTGGGACACCGAGAACCGACAGATATTGGAGATCGACAAGCGTGAAGTTTCTAATCACCGGTGGAGCGGGATTTATCGGCTCAAATCTGGCTGACCGCGTCGTGGCAAATGGCGATTCGGTTCGAATTCTCGACAATTTCTCCAGCGGCCATCGCAGCAATCTAGACGGCATACTTGGTAAGGTCGAGCTGATTGAAGGCAATGTTTGCGACTATGAGACTGTAGCGTCAGCGATGGCCAATATTGACTTTGTTCTGCATCACGCCGCGATTCCATCCGTACCCCGGTCGGTAGATAACCCTATAGCCTCCAACGATGCGAACATAGGTGGGACTCTAAATGTTTTGGAGGCTGCCCGCAAATCAAAGGCCCGCAAGGTTGTGCTGGCATCGTCGTCGGCCATCTACGGTGAATCGGATGCGCTTCCGAAAGTGGAAGATATGCTGCCCGAACCGCCTTCACCCTACGCAATAACGAAGATTACTGGCGAATACTACTGCGCCGCATATTGGAAGCTGCATCGGCTGCCAACGGTTTCACTGCGCTATTTCAACGTCTTCGGTCCGAGACAGGACCCCAACGGTGATTATGCAGCCGTCATACCAAAGTTTATCACCGCACTACTCTCAGGCAGAAAGCCGATCGTGTTTGGTGACGGCGGACAGACTCGGGACTTTTTGTATATCGACAATGTGGTGGAAGCAAATCTTCAGGCTGTGTCGCGCGAAGATATGAACGGCGATTCGTTTAATGTCGCTGCGGGAGAGCGGTACACGCTGAACCAGTTGTTGGAGAGCTTACAGAAACTTACCGATAAAGCAACACCTGCTACATATGCTGAAGAGCGGGCGGGAGACATTCGTCACTCCTACGCAGATATTTGCAAGATCACTTCTCACGGATTCAAACTGTCGGTTGATTTCGAAGAGGGGCTTCGTCGAACAGTCGCCTACTTTCGCAAGCAGACCGACTCTTCTGACCGAGTTACAGCCTGAGCCGCGTTCATTGGTGACCAAGCTTCTAAGGCATGAAGCCATATCGAGCCAAGCCGCCCAATATGGAATCATTCTTCCTGAGTGACGCGGGCCACGTCAGTAACCAGATCGCCACCCTTAAGCGAAATCAGGCGCACACCCTGAGTGTTACGGCCAATGACCTTGATATCCTTCACGCCCTGACGATTGGCGATTCCATGCTTAGTGATCAGAATCAGTTCATCCTGATCGAGAACTTCTTTGATGGCCACGACTTTGCCGTTGCGCTCAGATGTCTTGACGTTGATGATTCCCTTGCCTCCCCGGTTGGTGACGCGGTAATCATCGATTGAAGTACGTTTGCCGTAGCCGTTTTCCGTCACGACCAGTACACTGCCCTGTCGCTTTATCGCCACCATGCCAATGACATAATCCCCTTTGCCGAGATTGATTCCCTTAACGCCATAGGCGGTACGACCCATCGCACGGACTTTTTCTTCACCGAAGCGGATAGCCATCCCTTTGCGCGAAGCCAGCACAATGTTAAATGATCCATCGGTAATGGCTGCTTCGATCAGTTCGTCGTCGGCCGGCAGATTCATGGCGTTCACACCTGCTTTGCGTGGATTGGAAAAGGCATCGAGCGGAGTTTTTTTGATGACTCCGTTACGCGTAGCCATCACTACAAACTTGTCGGACGAAAACTGTCTCACTTTGCAGAACGCTGTAACGGTCTCGTCCTTTTCCTTGTCGCACATATTGACGATCGGCTTACCTTTGGCCAGACGACCGCCAGCAGGGATTCCATGCACTTTCACCCAATAGCAACGCCCCTTGGTGGAAAAGAACAGGATGTAGTCGTGGGTCGACGCGATGAACATATGTTCGGCAAAATCCTCATCCCTCGTCTCAATACCGATCACCCCTTTGCCACCGCGCTGCTGGCGACGGTAGGCAGAGACCGAGAGCCGCTTAATGTATCCGAGATGTGAAATAGTGATTACCATTTCCTCCTCGGCGATCAGGTCTTCGATAGTAAGGTCTTCGGCAGCGTCCTGGACTTCTGTGCGGCGTTCATCGCCGAACTTTTTCATCAGTTCACTGGTCTCGTCCCTGATTATCTGCATACGAAGCGCTTTGGAGTCGAGGACCGCTTTGAGCTGGCTAATCCTCTTGATCAGTTCCTGATACTCATCCTCGATCTTCTTGCGTTCCAACCCGGTGAGTCGTGCAAGTCTCATCTCCAAAATGGCTGTTGCCTGGATTTCACTGAGCTTGAATGATTTCATCAAACCGGCGCGAGCGGTCGGTGTGTCTTTGGATTTCTTGATCAGCGCGATAATAGCGTCGATATTGTCAAGAGCAATTTTGTATCCCTCGAGAATATGTGCCCGAGCTTCGGCTTTGCGCAATTCAAACTTGGTCCGGCGGGTCACGACTTCGTGACGATGCTCGATGAACATTGCTAACATCTGCTTGAGACCGAAGTTTTTTGGTACGCCGTGGTCGAGTGCCAACAGGTTGACCGAAAAGGTCGTCTGCATTGTTGTATGTTTGTACAGTTGATTCAATACTATGTCGCTCTGTGCGTCCCGCTTGAGCTCGACAACTATGCGCATTCCGTCCCGGTCGGACTCGTCTCTTAAATCAGAAATCCCATCGACCCTGCGGTCTCGCACGAGATCGGCAATCTTCTCTACGAGGTTAGCTTTGTTCACCTGGTAGGGTAGCTCCGAAACGATTAATGCTTCCTTGCCATTTGTCATTTTTTCGGTGGCCACTCTGGCACGTACGGGTATATGCCCTTTTCCTGTGGTGTAAGCTTGATAGATGCCTTCTCTCCCGTTGATAATTCCGCCGGTCGGAAAATCCGGCCCTGGCACAAGTTTGATCAACTCCTCTTGTGCGCAGTCGGGTTCATCAATCAGACGAAGGATTGCCCCGCCGATTTCGTTCAGGTTGTGGGGGGGGATACTGGTCGCCATACCAACAGCGATACCGGTTGTACCGTTGCAAATCAGGTTAGGGAATCTGCCGGGAAGGACTCTCGGTTCTTTGAGAGTGCCATCATAGTTTGGCATGAAATCGACCGTCTCTTTTTCGATATCGGCCAGCATCTCAACAGCGATCGGTGTTAGACGCGCTTCAGTGTACCGCATAGCCGCTGCGCCATCGCCGTCAATCGAACCGAAGTTCCCCTGCCCGTCGACAAGCCGGTAGCGCATGTTGAAATCCTGCGCCATGCGTACCAGTGTTGGATATACTACCTGTTCACCGTGCGGGTGATAGTTACCGGAAGTATCGCCGGCAATCTTGGCGCATTTTCGGTGGGTACGGCCGGGTGTCAGATTCAAATCGTGCATCGCCACCATTATGCGACGGTTGGAAGGCTTGAGACCGTCACGAATATCCGGAAGTGCACGGTTGGTGATAACCGACATCGAGTAGTCGAGGTAGGAGGATTTCATCTCCTCTTCGAGGAAAATTGTCTCAATTCTTTCACGGTCCAAGGCCATAGCGGCAAGCTCCCTTCGAATGCAAAACTAGCAAACACCTTTCTTCACGTAACACATAAAGTTACAACAAACGATGCCTCAGGGCAACATAAAAAGGGCAATCGCAGCGCGCGTAATATATTGTACGGCAGATACTTACGCCCGCCCTGCCGAGGCGCTGGTTCTTTTTCAGAACACTCATGTCAGTTGCGACAAGTCTCGGCTGATACGCTGTTTAGCGATAACCACGCTTGCAATTCGACCGTAAAACAGTATATTACCATGTTATAGAAAGTACACTCTTATATGATCCGATTTGTTAACATTGTTGTCGCTTTTCTGTTTATTGCCGGGCTGTCGGAGTCCGCAGATGATCTGTTGACGTTTGACATCAGACAATTGGAAGGTAAGTGGCAGGGCACAGCCGATGTTGAGATTATTGGCACAGGGACGAAGCTTGAACTTGAAGGGACAAGCACATTTGCCTTTGACTCAAGCGGTACGCGACTGTTGACAACAGTTGAGGCTGGCAAATACATGCTTACTTATAAAGCGCAGGGCTGGCTTTACGAGGACGAGAAGAGCGATTCGGTGGTCTGGGAGATGAACAGCTCTCGCGGACGGCGGGTACAGTACAAGGGGGCTGTCAGAGATGGTACTCTTCAGGGCCGTTTCCTCGGCAGATATGGAACATTCAGGGCTGAGCTTGAGTTTCGTCACATCGACACCGTTGAAATCCGCATCGATCGTACAGAAGGCAACGGGACCGTGACACGAGTGACTGATGGCATTTGGTGGCGAGTTCCATCGGACACTGGGCCTTAGGTTAGTATCTTTTGTTTCTTCATTTCACGCACCACCCGGCTCTTGTACGGTGCTGGATTGCATGATTCCAGATAGTTATAGATTACCATATCCCAGTCGCGAAACTCCGCTACATTGGACATCTCACGGGCCGAGACAGCAGCGAGACGCAGACTGTTGAGTTCCTTCTCTATATTGTCTTGTATCAGCCAGTCGGGAATAGTGCGTTCATTTGCAACAGTGAGGAAGATGTACTGGTCGATATGGCGCGCCTGATCGAATGTCTGTCGATCTCGAATCAGGCGCAGGCTTCGTTCAACGGCGGGCAGCAGCTTTAGCCGATAGTCACGCGCCACCTTGAATCGAACATCATAAGTGCCTTCCGATCTCTCTCGCACCGACACCTCCCGCATATGCCCGAACAGCTGATGGATCTTTGTAACTGCCTCGGCAACGGATGTCGCCTCGACGGTTGATCGCCCCCGGTTTTTCGAGAAACGAATGACATCACTGCCGTACTTTGCCTTGTAAATCATATTATATTGTGCTTTATCGACAAAACGGGAAAATTGTTCAGTGAGAATGAAGCCCGAGACAGGGCGGTCCGAATTATTCGGTTGTATCAGCAATGGGTTGAACAAAACTCCAATGCCAGGATTCCCAGGATAGGACTGAGGAAGAGTCTTCCGGATAAGATTCGCCAAAACCGAATCGGTGCGCATTGGCGCGAAGCCACGCATACTGTGGTGTGTGTGCGAAACGTGCCTCGCTCGGCACCAGATCGACTGAGCACCCGGTCTGATGGCTGCTGTAACCGGGAGGAGCTACAAATCGCGCCGCCGATGAAAACGATTCGCCTGCGGCCATGCGACGACGAAATATCCGTCTTTGATATTCTGCCGAACGATAACCGGAATCTGCGATTAGATCGATGCCGTCCTCACGTGCTACAAAGGCCATTTCGATGTAGGCATCACGAGCCTCCCTGGTAAGGAATATGCGGTAGTCCTGAAAGGTGCAATCATCGGGTAACACGACCAGCTCTTCCGGATCAGCCAGCGCGGCAGAATCGAGCGCCCGGCCACACCAGTGATCTGGAATGGTGTAAGTCACCGAGTCAATCATGACCGTCTCGCCGCACTCAGCATTTACACCAGCGGACGTCATGCTCAGGGCAACGGCCAATGCCAATAGGCGCGGGCAACAAAACCGCCAGCAGCAAGTAGTCGTCAAGCTCGATCCGGCAATCGAATTCCTGTCCTGAAAAGAAGACACGGCCCCGGCTCTATCCTGTATAGCGCAGCTTGCTATTGCTGCTGCTCAGGATGGGTTCGCTCGAATCGTACTTTGCGGCAACGACTTCTCCGATGATCAGGGTGTGGTTTCCTGTTACGATCATGTTCGTGATACGGCAGTCCAGAAACCCGATGGCTCCCGATATTATCGGACAGCCAGTCACTGGCGCTTTACCCACGTTGTAAGAACTCAGTTTTTGGTATCCGGACTCTGCCGGGCCATAGTAGGTCTTGGCCACTGCCTCCTGTCCGGCGGCAATCAGGTTTACAGCAAACGACCCGTGTTCTTTCAGCAGACGTGTCGACTGATGTTTATTGTTCACCGCCATAGCGAGCATCGGCGGATCAGAGCTTACCTGCGTCAGCCAGCTTGCTGTGAAGGCGTTTCCGGTGTCTCCCTCGCCCATTGTTACAACATAGACACCGTATTCAAGCGTCCGCAGAACCTTGGCAATATCTGAAGCCATTTCTTACCCTTTCGATGTCGAATGCATATACTAGTGCGAAAATAGCCACACCGGACTGATGTAGCAACGGTTTTTCGCGTTCGGAAGGCTATTGGAAGGGATGACTTTTGCGAAAGTCCGGACGATAATTGTCTGCGCTGCTTAGTTGCTGTACAAATCCTCGCTGTAGCCCAAGCCGGTCGAACTCATCCAGAACCTCCTCGTACTCCTCAGGATACAAACACCGACTAAGTTGGGAGTGGTCAGCCACAGCGGGAGTCGGATAATATTGCGACATCAGCGACACATACACATCCGGCGACAGTTCCTCGGCCACAAAGCGCAGGACTGCCTTGCTGTTTTCAACGTGACCGGGCAAAACCAAGTGGCGAATTATCAGTCCCGAGCGGATTGAACCATCCTGGTTGAGATTGAGTTCGCTACCTGTTTGTCGAAACATTTCCCGAATTGCCAGAGTCGCCACCTGTGGATAGTCAGGCGCACGCGAATAGAGCTGCCCCAAAGTGGCATCCAGATACTTCAGGTCGGGCAGATAGACAGGGATGGTACCTTCCAGTGATCGGATAGTCTGAAGCCGGTCATACCCGTTACTATTATACACAATCACCGGACGACGACCGACACGTCGTAACTGGTCGATAATCATGTGCATCTGCGGAACAAAGTGTGATGGTGATACAAAACCGACGCCGCCAATGCCGAGGTCAAGAATCGACTCGATCTGCCCGACAGCGTCCTGCAGCGACATGGCACAACTGTTGGGATTATACCTGTCACTGATCTGGTGATTCTGGCAATAGATACACTGGAGATTACAGTGTGAAAAAAAGACATTGCATATGCCATGCGGCCCGGAGATTACCGGTTCCTCACCCTGATGAACGCATATCGAACTAATCTGCATCTCCGAACCGCTGCGGCACCAACCCGTCGCATTCGCAGTGCGATCCACCGCACATTCTCGCGGGCAGCAGTTGCAATTGCTCAAGGATAGAAATCGTTCATCATCTGAAGTCAGAAGCGGATTCATCCGGATACTAGAAAGGGGCAGGGAGGAGTTCCCCGCCCCGTAGTTTCATGACTACAACCCACAGGTGGGCGGAACGGTTCCTCCAAACAGATAATCCACCATGATAGTCAGATCTACAATGTCAGGAGATCCGCCGGAACCGTCGAGGTCGGCCGCTTCACTTTTTGGAGGGGGTGGGCCACCGTCGAAGAGGAAATCAGCAAGATAAGTCAGGTCTACGATATCAGGACTCCCTCCTGAACCATCGACATCACCACATATCCAGTCGCAAGCATCTCCGACTCCGTTGCTATTGGCATCTTCCTGTCCGGGGTTGGAGACTAGCGGACAGTTGTCGCACGAATCACCAACATTGTCCAGATCGAAATCTTCCTGCAGCGTATTGGATACTGCCGGACAATTGTCGCAGAGATCGCCGATGCCGTCCGCATCAGCATCGTCTTGTGTAGCGTTGGCAACGCTTACACAATTATCGCACGAGTCACCTATGCCGTCAGAATCGGTGTCGGTCTGGCCTGGATTCAATGTCAATACACAATTGTCGCATGAATCGCCAATCCCGTCGCTGTCGGTATCTTCCTGCAATGGGTTAAACGTGCTCGGGCAGTTATCAACAGCGTCATTTATACCGTCACCGTCCGAGTCTGCGTTGACCTGCGGGAATGTAACATAGTCAACCCATCCCCGATCGCTGCCGGACGACACCGAACCGTCCTTGGTGTAGCGCCATCTGAAAGTGTGAGAGCCGGCCGAAACTGGGTAATTGTATTCAGTCCAGTCAACATTTCCCGACCACGATGACTTCTGGACACCGTCGACATAAAAGCGAAGGAAGTCATAGCTGGATTCGGATGATACCTTGTAATAGAACGAGACAGTCCCGGCCTGCAGGCTATTGAGCGTCACTTCCATCTGCGATGACTGATTGTCGTTGATATTCCCTGACCCTGCAGAGTAAGCGCCCTCGAATACTATACTGGCATCAATCACCCATGCCTGATTTCCACTCATCGACCACGGGTAGCTGGTAAACCCTCCAGATTCAAAGTCCTCGATATTCTGACCAACCATAACTGTGAAAGTCACTGTATCCACATAGCCGCCGTCGGCCGCAAGGGTCAGTGAGAAATCGATTTGATGCCCGAGAGATGTTGTCGGCGACACTGAGTATTGATAGGGTGCCAGTGAAGTGCCGCTCCCGCCCAACATGGCAATGGTCGGGAACTGCGCGCTAGCCTGTGTTATCGTGATAAGAGGATCGCTGGTTAGCAGCGTACCTGAGAGATTGGTTGCATCCGCACCGCCGTCATTGACGAGAGTTACATTCATCGATACGGCGTCACCCGGATTAACTCCGGAAGCATCATGACTGGAAAACGCCATCACCGGTATACTGGGTATCGGCTGCATCTGTACGTCGAGTCGTGTTGTTCCTCCCGAACTCACCACAACCCCGTTTTCGGTGTGCGGCAAGTAACCGAGCGCGGTAAAGAGCAGATCGTGTGTACCGGCTGCGATCATGCGATGGTAATCGCCCATGACAGGATCAGTGTAAACCTCCGAGCTGTCAGCATCGTGCCCGATCACATTAATAGTAGCAGCCACTGGTGCACTTGAACTGGCATCAGTCACGATACCCCGAACTCCCAGCAGAGCCTGCTTGAGATAGTCGAGCAGAGCATCACGGTTGTAGTTCCAGTGGGCGGGCAATTGGCTGGCCGAAAGCAGTTTCGTGTTAGACAGTTCTATCGTTGTCTCACGGCACCCGTACCAGAACGTCATCATGTCCTGCCGTCCGCCAACAATCGGATACCAGTCCCAACCATTAGTGATCCCATTGTTCAGATCATTCATGTATCCGAACGAACTGTACTTCTGCGCTGTGTCAGCATACTGGCGACAGATGTCAATAAACCAGTCATCGTCGGCATGGCGCTGTGGCCACGTATCCCAGGGGTAGTTCACGACCTCGGCGCCGCCGTGAAAATTGGCCGAGATGATGAAGTTATTTGCCTGGGCCAGTGCGACCATAGCGCTAGTCTCCGGCTGACGCGGACCGTTAGGATAATCTCCCTCATCCGGGTCAGGAAAGTTTCTGTTGAGATCATATCCGGCCGCGTTGTATCGCTGGGCGCCACTGACCGACGAATTGCCCGTAATATACGTGCCGTCAGGATTGGCCAGTGGGTTGATCCATATCTCCATCGAATCGACCATGTTGGTTAGTTCGTTTATCACTCCGTAACCCGATAGAAGAAAGTCTATCATGCGAAGTGTGAGCACGTACCCGGTGGTTTCGTCGCCGTGCATAGTGCTCGAATAGAGAACTTCCGGCTCATCTTCTTCGACTGCAACATTGGCCGATATCTTCGCTATGAGCAGTTCTCTGCCCTGAACAGTTGTACCGATGTTATAGACCTGGCAAAGACCAGGATAGAGTGTCTCATAGCCGTACATCATCTGGACGTACGCTTCATAGGTGGGGTAGAAGTCCCATGCACGCATCTCTCTGGGCGAAGAGGCCATTCTCGGTTCGATGAGACTTCCCGGAGAAGGCAACAGCGTGTAGCTGTAGCCCAGCGATTGGAATTGTGCCATCTCTCGTTCGCTGGCATAGGCGTGAACAGTGTTGTTATCCACGTTATCGACGGATATTACATGACTCAGTTTGATCAATTCATCCCATGATTTGATTTCAAACTGGAAGTAGTACTCAGTGGACTGAGCACTTGCCTGCGGGCAGACGCAGGCAAGCAGCAAGGCTCCAGTCAGAATTGGCTTCAACCACTTTCTCATAGGTGTTGTTCCTTCAATTGTTGCACTTCATATCGGTTCCTAAGCGTTCTCCTGCGGGCACATGATCTCCTCCCTCCCTATGGACAGGTGGGGGGTGGGCCTGCGTTGAACAGGTAATCGACAAGGTAGG
>JBHHVC010000050.1:0-14825 GCA_046754125.1 Candidatus Zixiibacteriota bacterium | reverse complement strand
GTTGAGTCATTATACACCCAGATCTCGGCGGCAAGCTGTAATTGCCCGCTCGAACTGTCTGGCTTGGTGACGATCTTGATGGCGACAGTATCGGCAGCCCCCAAATCTGCATTGACAACAGTCACCTGTACCGATGCACTTGCGCTGTCACCAAAGGCTGTATCGACTGCCGTAAAAGAAATAGAGTGTACCCCCACCTGAGTCAGGTTCGGTGTCCAAAAGAAACATCCCCGGCCGGAGCCGGAGTCGACAAAGATCGCACCGGCGGGCAGGCCGGAAGAGCTGAGAGCAATGAGAACATTACCCTCGGCATCGCGTGCCCGGACCTTAATGGTCATCGGTCCGTTTACCGGAACTGTTCGGGACAAGAGACTATCGAACACAGGCGGAAACAGCCCTGCATACGATGGTTTGGCAGCGAGTATCAGCGATACCGTGATAATGCAAAAGAGACCGATTTCGAGACGGCGACGGATTCGAGTCAAATCGCGCAATCTGATTACCGGGTGGATGAGGTTAGTTCTGAATATATCCATCGCTGCCCAAGCATACGTGATAAGACCCCACATGTCAAGGAGTTGGGGATATCCACCCCCTAACTTTCAATTGATCGGTTTCCCACATAAACCCACCCGCTGGGTGGAGTACCAGAAAGCGGTCAGGAGCCCTGCGCTCCTGAGAAAAAAAAGTCGGGATCACAGGGGTCCCGACTTTTCTTACAAATGTTAAACAGCTACGCTATTTCAGCAGCATCATCTTCTTGGTCTGTACAAAGTCTCCCGCTTCCATGCGATAGAAATAGACACCGCTCGCAACCGCTTCTCCGCCCTCTGAGCGTCCGTCCCAGTCGACTGTGTAGGAACTGGCGGCAAGGTCCTCGTTCACCAAACTGATGACTCGTTGTCCCAAGACATTGAACACGTCAAGGGTAACATGGGAACGAGCCGGAACATCGAAATTGATCTGGGTGGTCGGATTAAACGGGTTGGGGTAGTTCTGGTCGAGGGCGAAGGTTGTGGGTAGATTATCTCCCAAAGCCACAACATCCAACGCATCTTTGATAGCTATCTTCCCCGTGAAGTATGGTACATGGCCAGTAGAACCACTAGTGGCCAGTTTGAGCTTGCTCCCCGTGTTCCACTCCACTGTGTCGATAGTTATCGAGTCCAGAGTGGTCCAGTTAGTCAAAGTAAAGTAGTAAGTACCCCACAGTCGACGTCCGGAGGCATCTCCCGCCAAGCCTGAAGAAAACAACTTACTGGCACCAAATAGAAATCGTTGCGATATATTTGAGCTGTCGATGAGATTAGCATCAAAATAGAAGCGCCCGAGGTCAAATGCGCTCTCTATGTTGGCGGGTGAAGTGGCAGAATCTACCTGCATCTTAGAGTTGTCCCAAAAGTAGCCGCCCGACACTCCCGTTACCAATTGATCGGTAAAGCCCCATATCTCAACAACGACATTTAATTGATTGCTAGCAGAGTCTGGTTGGAGCGATAGCATTAATGCAACCGTATCAGGAATTCCTGAGTCGCTTTGCGCATCTGCTTTCGGAACAACAACCAGCAATAGCGCGACTACAGCCACCAAGAGTTTTATCTTCATAGTACCTAATGCCTCCATGCGTATGTTTTAGCAGTTAAAGTTCAATTACAATATAAGACGAATTCAAAATGCCAATTATTTAACGAAATCTAATATAGAAACCTCCTACATCTGTTTCAGATCACATCTATTAGCCATAGTATCGTTTTTGCAGTCACATAGTTCCCAACACACAAATAATAGACAGGTGGCAGATGGGAGTCAATAAAAATTCGCCCCATCGCAGGATTTGCCCGAATTGTCAGATTTTGCTCCCGGGGGCTTGCCGCAAAACCAGAGATTTAGTATTGCCAGGTGTCCCAGCATCCCAGCAGGCAGAGCTTGACAAATCTCGGCAAATCAGCTATTCATAATGAGGCGATGCCAGGTTGGCGTATCCAGTCTGGGTACCCGTATGCTGGAGGAATCATGAAAAAACTGGTATTTGTAATTACAGCGCTGGCCGCAGCAACCGCGCCTGCTCTGGCTGGCGATTTGGGAGTGGGAGTTGCCGGCGGCTTGACTTATCCTGTCGGGCAGGATGATCAGACTCAGGGATCTATCTTTATTGCCAGAGGAAAATACAGCGGCCTGCCGGTGATGACTCTGGAGCCGTTTGTCGGCTTCACTCGATACGGAGATGCTGAGTTCAGCAATTTCCCCGGAACCGACGGCTCGGAAATCACTTCATACGGAGTTGAAGCTACCTTCGGAAGCGGACCGTCCTCGCCCGGATTCAACCCATTCTTTGTGGCCGGGATCGGTGTATTCAGTGTTACCAACGATCAGACAGGTCTTGACTATAGCAAGATCGGATGGAATGGCGGCGTTGGGTTTGAAATCGGCGCAACCCCCTCGATCGGTATCGATGTTCGCGGCATCTTCACAACCATCATAACCGACGACGGTGGCTCGAAAAAGTCGGCATCGGTAACGGCCGGGTTGAGCTACTATTTTGCAGGCAATTAGGAGGGGCATGGTTGTGAAACATATAAGAAATCATTTGGCCATTTCTTGTGCCACAGCGGCATCCATACTACTTGGTGGGTGCCTGCTGACCGGAACCTGGGTAGTGGAAACAATGCTCCGTGACCTTGTCGTTTCGGCGAATCAGGATTCGTACTATGAACGCGTTGATATTACCGACAACGATGTCTGGCAGGACCATAGTGACGATGTGAAAGATATTGATGCTATCGGATTCGAGATGTGGGCTACAAATAGCGGCCAGGCCGATAACTTTGATATCTATATCGCCGATACCACTGCCGGGCTGGGGCCAAATTCGTCTGTGGGGCAGATCGCAGCCGATGGCGTCGCCGTGCTTGAGGACCTGCCACTGGTGGCGAATGGCAAGACATATATCTCCTATCCCGGATCGTTTTCTTACTTTCAACATCAGAACCTGGGTAAGATAAAGAAGCTGGTGGAGCAGGGAGCATTTGACTTCTTTGCCTTCTCAAACAGCAGTTCGGTGAATGTCACTGTCGACTCTGTCCGTGTTGTCCTTACCCTGACGGCGGGGATATAGACTTCTTCGTTGACCCTTCCTGAGGGTAGCTTCAGGGAGCTGCGACGATTTCTATTGCCGCCCTTTACAAATGGTTAACCCCCTTGTACTATAGGCGCGAAGGCCAAATAATTAGTCAAGGAGTGTAATCATCGATACATACAAGATAGTCATAATAGGGGGTGGACCGGGGGGCTATACCGCCGCTATCCGGGCTGCAATAAAGGGGGCCAAAGTAGCGGTTGTCGAGGTAGACAAGCTCGGCGGAGTCTGTCTCAATCGCGGCTGTATTCCATCAAAAGCGTTGATAGCTTCGGCGGTAGAATATGAACGTATGAAACATGCCGAGAGCTTCGGCATCACCCTCTCGGCGGCGCCGGTCTATGACTGGACTGCAATGCTCGCTCGCAAGGACAAGATTGTGAGTACGCTGGTTGGCGGGATCGGGCAGTTGTTCAAGTCGCATGGGGTCGATCACTTTCAGGGATTCGGCAAAATCAGTTCTCCCAACGAGGTGATCGTGACTGCCGATGACGGCAAAGAGACAAAATTGAAGGCAGAGAACATAATTATTGGGACAGGTTCGCGAGCGGCCAACATTCCTCCGTTTCCAGTCGATGGACATCGCATTGTCAACTCGGACCATCTGTTGGTTGCAGAGAATCTGCCATCGAAGATTATTATTATCGGGGCTGGCGTTATCGGCTGTGAATGGGCCTTTCTGTTGTCGATGCTGGATGTCGAGGTCACGATGGTTGAAATGCTTGATCAAGTCTTACCGCTGGAAGATACCGGAAGCGCAAAGATTGTCGAACGTGAATTGAAGAAGCGCAAGGTGCGGTTCTTTGCCGGGACCAAAGTAGAGAAGATTATACCCGGACCGGAAGGGATTACCGCCCACCTGTCGAACAAGCAGACCGTGCAGGCAAACCAGGCGCTGGTCGCGGTCGGCCGACGGTTCAATACCGAGGAGCTTGGTCTGGAAGAGGTCGGCATCAAGCTGGAGAAAAACGGTTCGATCAAGACAGGCCCCGATATGCGCACCAACATAAAGAATGTTTTTGCCATCGGTGACGTACGTGGTGATATCCTGCTGGCCTATACTGCTACCCATGACGGCTCTGTTGCGGTGGACAACGCTCTTGGTGGCAAGGTGAAAAAGAACTATAGCGGCGTACCGTCGGTTATTTTCACTCATCCTGAAGTTGCCTCGGTTGGGCTGACCGAAACGCAGGCGGCCGATGAATATGATATCGTGGTCGGCAAGTTCCCTTTGAGGTCTTTAGGCAAAGCGCATGCGGAAAACGAAATCGCTGGCGAGGTCAAGCTGATTGCCGACAAAAAGTCCGACAAGCTGCTCGGCGCGCACGTGGTTGGTGTTCACGCCACCGAAATAATCCACACGGCAGCGCTGGCAGTAAATCGCGGCCTGACCGTTACCCAGCTTGGTTCGCTGATATTCGGCCATCCGGTTATCTCTGAGGCGATAATGGAAGCGGCTCATGACATTCACGGCACGGCGGTCCATCTGGCGAAAAAGAGATAATAGCGCAGGATCTGCCTTTCAACTGCCTATTCCAGAGGGAAATCGGTCTATACCGGGATCGCAGAATCTGCGGTGTCCTATCTCGTTGTAATATAGATTCTTAAGTAGCGAGGTTAGTGTCGGTGGGGACCGTTTTCCGCGCAGAAGATGCGTCCGGGCTTGATGGTGCATCAATTTCTAAGGCCGTCAGGTCCCCTTATTATGTTATACAGTAAGCGGTTAGCGGCAATTATCGGGCGTTCAGCACAGTTGGCACATGGATTGATAATAGGTTAGGTGAAGTTAGTTACTCTTTCATTAGTATGGCGGTGAAGGGTAATTATTGAGGTGGGGATTAAGGAGTTGCTTTGTGAGGGAGCGACTCCTTTTCTCTGTTTGGGGCAGTGTTCTTTGTCGCAGCGTGCTTACACACTAATCTCCAAATGCTTCGGATAGCATGGCCACGACCATGCGAGCGGCTTTAAGTGGTTTCTTACAGTGAATGGTCACACAGCGGCGACGAATGCGGTCATTTGATTTCGATGTCGTATGGAAGGCGTGCGATAGGGCCTGTCAGTTCCTCAAAGTCGCTTTCGTCGGATGTTCCACTGACTATCCTTGAACCGACTCCCAGCAGGCTACCCACTCCACGAAAAAGCGACATGGCCGGCAATAGAATAAACGGACGGCGGCGTGGATAGATTACCGTGTCATAAGAGCTGAGACCGAGATCTGCAGCGGTATCGTCCAACGCCATTTTTATACCCCCGATGCGATCGACAAGGCCGTTTTCGTATGCCTCGCGTCCTGTCCAGACGCGTCCGCGCGAGAGATGGTCCACCGAGTCGCGGGAAAGTGATCGGTTGCCTGCGACAATTTCAACAAAGTGGTCGTAAAATGCCTCCAGATCCGATAAGTACTTGCCCCGTTCCTCATCGGTAAAAGGACGCAGCGTAGTGAGCATACCGGCATGTCTTCCTCGTGTGAACAGTTCGGTCCCTACATCGAGCTTGGAGTACAACCCGCTCAGGTCGGCTTTTCCCCCAAATATCCCAATCGATCCCGTGATTGTACCCTGGTTGGCATAGAGCTTGCCGGTGGCCATTGCCATGTAGTATCCACCTGAGGCAGCAACACCGGCCATCGAAGTGACCAGTGGTTTCTTCTCGGCAGCCTTCTGGCCTGAGTGGTAGATTTCGTCACCGGCCAGAGCCAGTCCACCGGGTGAATCTATGCGTAAGACAACTCCCTTGACATCTTTGTCGGAGACGGCGCGGGAAAACGCTTGCCGAAGAGTAGCAGGTGTAACTTTCTTCGACGACTGGAATGGGCCCAACCCGCCTCTGTAATACCCGATTTCGCCATCGGCCACAATGATGGCCAGTCGGGGGCGGCGTGGCCAGCCGTCGTTGATAAGCGTATCACTGCGATAGCGACGGAAGCTTACTTCTGGCAGGGCACTCAGGAAGTCCTTTTTCAATTCATCACGGTAGCTCAAGCCATCGACAAGACCAAACTCAACCGCCGCAGTTGGTGTGAATGGTCCTTCATCAATCAGCCCCAATACTGAATCGGCTGGCAGGTGGCGGCCGCGCGCGATAGCGCTAACGAACTGGTCATACAGGTCGTCGAGAAGTCTATTCAATTGCTCGCGGTTCGCCTCTGAAGCCGATCGGCGTGTGTATTTTTCCGGGGCGGTCTTGTGATCACCAATGTGAAGCATTTCAATCTTCACGCCGAGTTTCTCAAGGGTGCCTGCATAGAACGTCAATTCTGCACGCAGGCCGACCAGGTTCAACTGCGACACTGGCGAGACAAATATGCGGTCGGCAGCACAGGCGATGTAATAGCCGATATTGTTGGGGTGTGACAAGTGACAGTCTACCCGTTTTCCCTTCGCACGAAAATAAGTAATTGCTTTGCGTAATTCCTGCGCACGACCAAAACCAACAGCCGGTCTGGACAGGCTTAGCACGAGTTCGGCAATAGTGGGATCCTCGGCTGCCCGATAGATTACGGTAATCAGATCAACGAAAGCCGTTTTGCGGTGTCCGAAAATCGGTTGGGGAGGGTTTTCAGGAACAACTGACGTGATTCCGATCGACAGGCGCCGTTGGCGATATGGTACCAGCGAGGGTTGCCGCATGGAAGTCGCGCCGATCCATGCAGTGCTGCGCCCGTTGTGACCATTACGATCAAAGGTGGACTGCGATCCGACAAAATATTGCAGCAGATTGGCGCGCATTCCTATCTGCCAGTTTTTGTCGGAATCGACGAATCCGGTCAGGTGCAGACCCAGGTAGGGTATAACGTCGGCGTGATAAACGTAGTCGGCCTTGCTAAGCCGCGTACCTGTCGATAGAAACATGTCTACCGAAGCGGTCAGCCTGTTACCACTCGGGCGATATGACAGTGAGTAGCGCTGTTCTGTTTCGGACTGTACGCCATCGATCTTGACCCTGTTCAGGTTTGAAACGAGTCCCCCCAGGCGCCACTTTCCCTGTCCGAGGATAAGTCCAAGGTTCCAGATGTGTTGATCGTCGAGAATGCCGACTGCCTCCGTAAACTTGCGATACGATCCCCCCACCGACATCTTGCCAAGCTGTAATCCCGAAGCAAAAACATACTCCTTGAACTCTCCGCTGTCGGTATCGAGTTTTCGATATGCTACCGCCAGACGTTCGCGATTAATCACCATCCCCCAGCTTTTTGCATAGTCACCGTCAGAGTACTCTGCCATGAGTTGTACATCGGTGCCACCATAGAGCGCAAGAGCCGCAGGGTTTATCCAGGCAGCCTCGCCTCCAAAAACGGATGCAGCCGGATGATAATAGAAAACGCCGGTCGGCAAAGAGATGCGTTCGGCGCGGGTTGTTCCAATGGCAAGAGCAGCAACCAATAAACCTGCAAGCCACAGGCGCACTTTCGAGTCAGGCACGATCACTCTCCGGGCTCATATCCGCGAACGAAGATATTCCCGCCTCCCCTGGTCGTAGAACTGATGATGCCGTCGCCTTTTCCGCACACTAGATTGAGCCGATTGTACTCGATGAGGTCTGGCTGAAACGTCAACTGTGTTGCCTCTATTCGACCGGTTTCGTCAACGGCGAGGTTCAGGAACGCCGATAGATCCTCCGGGACGATTAATTCAATATCTTCGAGCTTGTTGGTCAGCTTTACTCTCGCATCCCCCAGCTCAGTGATTTCCATATATATCGGAGCCGACGATCCGCGAATCAGGTTACGGCGACCCTTTGGCTCGATCCCTCTCAGATCGATTCTTCCGTAGGTGCACTTGACGTTGACCTCTCCGACCAGTCCGTCAATGCGGATATCTCCACCGTCATTGCGAAACTCCGCCGGGCCGTTATCGGCAATGATGTCACTGGCGCGAAGGGAGGCATTACTGGTAGTTACCGAGACTTCCCCGCGGATATTATGTAGCGCGACGCGACGATTGGATGTTTCGAGGTCGAGTTCTTCGGTAACGTTGGCCACTTCGAGCCTTCCAAGAGAAGACGATACTATAAATGTTTCAAACGGGCCAATGGCATCGATATCGAACAAGGGGGCTTCGACAAACACGTCGCAACCTGACGGCAGTGTTAGCTCCATGTCCACAAATCCGGAATTATTGGTCCCGCTCCATGGCGCGGGATTGGGCGCTCTCAGCCAGATAATCGCTCCCCGCGGGTCGGATTGTACATGCACTGATATCAGATCGATGTAGTCGATGGCCAAAGAGCGGTTTCTTGTTTTGGCCCTTTTGAAAAACATCGCTCTGGCTACAGGTGTACTGTCAACGCTGATTTTAATGGTTCCGTGCATCGTTTCGACCGATCGAATCTCTATACGTCGCTCCAAACCGACAGATGCCGAGGCTGTCAGCTCGCCCGTGGAAAAGATACCCCTTCCCCGGTCAAACACTTCCTGACCAGATACAGATGCAGTACAGAGTAGAAGCACAACTAGTGTGCTCTGCAAGATGCTGTGGGCAGGGATAGAGATACCCCGGTTTTCTTCTTCTCTTGGCCGAGAGACACGGGAACTGGATGTCATCACTCTTCTCGTTTTCTTAATCGTTCATATCGTATATCTGTTTCATCAGTATAGACCCGGCCACTGCCGCGTTGAGCGATTCAACTGCCGAGTGGTGAGCAACGCGAACGGTGGCATAAGCTCCGGCGCGAAGAGCCTCCGACAGTCCTTTCGCTTCCGAGCCGATAGCCAGCGCCACTTTCTTTTGTCTGACAGTAGATGCTCCCGGCAATTTAGTGTTTCGACTGTTTCCGTCGGCAGCAATAACCATAATGTTCTCTAGATCGGTCAGTTGCAGCAGTTCTACAGTCGAGGCAATAGCGACCCGGCATCCAAAAACAGCTCCCGCCGAAGCGCGAACGACTTTCGGAGAGTACGGCTCGACGCAGCAGCCACAAAGACTGACAAAAGTGAACCCGAAGGCTCTGGCCGACCGGATCAGCGTTCCCATATTTCCCGGATCAGAAATGTTCTCACACACTAGAAGTCTACGACAGGTGCGGCGATAAAGTTCGCTTAATCCCGTCTTCGGCAAACCGAAGACCGCGACAACGCCCTGCGGTGACATGGTGCCCGACAATTGGGCCAGTTCTCTGGAGGAGACTTGAACAATTCGGGCATATCGTCCCAAGCGGCCAATCAGTGTATGTCCACGGTCGCTCAGTAGCGACGGGGCGTGGTAGACGGTCTCCGGTGGACTGCGAAACCTGAGAGACTCTTCCAATAGGCGCACTCCTTCGGCAGCAAACCTTCTTTGTTCCCTGCGGCCCTTGCGTGTCTTGAGCACACTGACATTTTTCACTTCTTTTCGGCTCAATGGCATTGTTTATTGCTCAACATAGTGTGTGAAGAGTTAATGAACCGCACCGATGCGCGACTTGGCAAGTGAAAACTCTGTGCCGTCATCTCCTTTGTTTGAGCCTACTTCTCGCCTGCCAGAGAGCAACTGCTGACACCATCGTTATAGGCGGTCTCGACGGCGGCCAGAATTATGTTCAGGACGATCAGTATCCAGTTCTATTGGCCTTGTCCGGTGGGGGAGCCCGCGGGCTGGCCGCCATCGGTATTCTCAAGGCGCTGGAAGATCGTCGTATTCGGCCGACAGCTATTGCCGGAACCTCGATGGGCGCTATCATTGGGGGACTGTACGCTGCCGGTTACAGTGCCGACGACCTGAGTTCGATATTGCGATCGACGGATTTTCACTCCCTGTTTTCCAATGCTCCACTTAGACGGACAATGTTCGTTACTCAGCGAGAGCGGCGCGACCGGCACCTCATTTCGATCCGTTTCGACAATTTCGTGCCGCACTTGCCAAGAGGGATAACTGCCGCTCAAAAGTTGACAGCTCTTTTGACACGGCTGACGGCCAGAGCCAATTATTTCAGTGGCGGCGATTTTAGCAAACTGCCCATACCGTTCATAACTATCGCTACCGACATTGTCAGCGGGGAGGAGGTCGTGCTCGACCATGGATCGCTGGCCGATGCCATGCGGGCCACCATTGCATTTCCGCTTGCATTTACTGGTGTGGAAGAGAACGGTCGGCTTCTGATGGATGGCGGGATGCTGATACCGGTGCCGGTTGAGTTGGTACGGGAAATGAGTGATTCGGTACGGTTTGTCATTGCCATCAACACTGCAACATCGCTTCGCTCTTTAGATGAGCTGGTGACGCCGGTCGATGTCGCCGCGCAGGTCACGACTATTATGACAGCCGACAAGCTCAAAGCACAACTTCAAGCCGCGGACTATGTGATCACCCCCGACTTACGCGGAGTTCAGACCACAGATTTCCATCTGCAGGACAGTATCATTCAGCTTGGTTACAACGCCGGACTGGCTGCGGCAGACAGCATTCTCAATCTTTTGAGCGCGCCAGAATCCGCGCCGGACTATGTGATTGCGTCTGTCGAGCCAAATCATGCCGATTCCGCGATTATCGGGAGTCTGCGAGAGGAACTTGCTGGGAGGACTCTGTCTCGACAGGCACTGACCGCATCATTGCAGTCTGTTTTTCGTGAGTACAGCCTGTTTGAACTCAAGGCGAGATTGACCACCATTGATTCCGTTGATCATGGGTACCGGCTGATTACAAGTGCCAGCCAACTACCGCCATCGCGCGATATTCTGTTTCAATTTGAGGGGAACAAGGCCTTCTCCGACTCGACATTGCGCAGCCGGATTGTTGATATGCCTGCTCCATTTACTCCCGCAGCGTTGAGCGAGTCACTCGACAGCGTTATCAGCCTGTATCGAGAATCCGGCCACGACCTCGCGTACGTTCGCGATGTTCGGCTTGGTGCGGGGGACACCACTCTTTCTATTACTATCGACGAAGGGATCATCCAGAAAATCGAAACTCGCCACCGCACTCGCACCAGGTCCTGGTTCCTGTTGTCGCGGTTTCCCCTCCATGTTGGACAGCCATTTTCCTCCCGCCGGGGGGCGCGAGGAGTCGCAGATATTTTCAGTACCGATCTCTTCGACAGAGTGTCGTTAGACTTGAAAAAAAAGGACGGCGGACCGATCGTGCAGATCGGTGTAGACGAGAAGCCACACACTCAACTCCGGCTGGGATGGCATTGGGATGATAGATATCGCTCCGAGGAGTTTGTCGAACTGGTAGATGATCATGTGTTCGGCATCGGATTAGAGATACTGGCGCACGCCCAATTCGCGCCTGATCGCCAGGATTACAATTTGTCCTACCAGGTCGATCGCATCTGGTCTACCTATTTGACTGCAGGCGGCAGCATCTACTATCGTCGCCTCGATCGTCAACTGTACGACGGCGATGGCGACGCAGTCGGATTCAGAGAAGAAGACCGTGCCGGTTTTGTTGTAACTCTCGGACAGCAGATCGCTCGCTTCGGCACCGTTACAGGAGGACTTATTATCGAAGAGCTGGATCAACTGGACCGCACCACATACCAGTCAGAGACGGTTGGCTTGCGGAAGCTCTTCTTGCAGTCATTGGTGGAGACGTTTGATCGCACACCTTTTCCAATGTTCGGGAAGAAGCATTTGTTTGAAGTGCAGTTTGCCGGCAAGCTGATCGGAGGAGACGTGGAATTCACCAGGTTTCACACCTCCATTGAAGCGTACTGGACCGCCGGTTCCCGGCTGACCTGGCATCCTCGCGTTTCCATCGGAATCTCCCGTTCCGGATTGCCTCCTGCCGAGAAGTTCTACTTGGGCGGACCTAAGTCGTTTGCCGGCTTTGCCACCGACGAACTGGCTGGCGACAAATTCCTATTGCTTTCAAACGAATTGCGGCTGAAACTCCCACTACGATTGTACTTTAGTGTCCGCCATGATATGGGCGATACGTATGTTTCCACCGATCAAATCAAGCTAAGCGAATTGCGGCAGGGTCTTGGGCTGTTTCTCTTTCTCGACGCTCCTTTAGGCCCTGTCGAAGTAGGTTACGGCGTTTCCGATGCAATGACTAACAACGATCAATTCTATCTGAACATCGGGTACACGTTCTAGACATTGTTCATAACTCGCGCAGCGTGGTTTATTGAACAAGCGCGGCTTGAACAGAGTGTTTGCTGCTATGCCTGGTCCATTGCCTACAGCCGATACCCGGCACTGACCCGAAATGATTCGTCGAGATCGCTGTGGTGCAGGTAGGCAAAATCGACTGTAACACGACTCAGACTGACCCCTCCGCCAGCAGTGAATCGACCGATGTCGAACCCGGTGCGGCCAAAAATCGCCTCGCGATACGAAATCTCCAGCCCATAGTGGGTATCCAGCGAGAGAGAGCCAGACCAGTACTGGGCCACTGTCTTGAGGTTTTCAAACCGAATGTCGCCGCTCATCAGAAGGCGTCCGGTAAAGTCGTGATGGGTGTGGGTAATTTGAAGGCCCGGCTTGACAGTCGGGTAGATCGATTCGGTATTTGACTTGGTGACAAAGGTAGTGTCGCGGCCTTCGATTGTAGTTCCGCCGCTGTACCGGATAAATCCGGTGGTCAGGTCGGTTATCATCAGGCCGACATTTGTAAACTGGTTTGCCTGCCAGAGCGCACCGCCGTCGATGGTAAGCCCCTGGCCATTTTCGGTGCCAATATCGCGATATATGAACTTGGCTGTAAATCCGATGTCAATCTTCTGGCCAATTGAACCTGAGATCGCTGCTGAAAGCAGGTAGTCGCCATGAGATTCCTCCCGCACTACCACCGGCCGGCCGAGGTCAGCGTCGAATCGGGTTAGCTTAATGCCACCCCCACCAAGATAGTACAAGTAGAACCCGAATGACTGAAGAAACGAGTTTGCCTGTGGTCGTCCATGAACATAGCCGACAAAATCCTGATCAAGCAGCGACCCGAAGGTCTCCGCATGCATGGCGACGATGTGACCTCCGGACAATCGGTTCATTCCGGCTGGGTTCCAGTATGGTGCGGTGGCGTCAAACGGTCCGGCAATCACTGCTCCGCCCAAAGCCAGCCCACGCCCTCCGGCGCCGAGCGAGAAAGCCTCGCCGGCCAGAGTCGCAGCACCTGCCGTTGGAGCCCAAATTGTCCAGGCTAGCAATATGAATCCGCACAGTCTATACATACTCACACATTTGTTCCCGACGTATTATCGTCAGGTCGGTCAGGCCACTTGCGGCCCGGCCTCGTCGCCCGTTAGGACACAGGTTTCGGCCACCATCATTTAGACGATAGTATGCTATACCCTGTTCAAAAACAAGGCCACGCATCTTCTCTGAAAGGCAAAACAACCGGGCAATTGGAATGGTTCAGAATGCGCCAGCAATCCGGCACAACGGACCCGAACTGACCGGATTCTGAACAGCGTGACAAAAAAAAAGAGAAGAGGGTAAGATTCCCTCTTCTCCGTAACAAATCAAACGCTTGAGCAGACGATCCTAATTAGTGCCTTCTGCTTTGGATCTCGTTTCCTTCGTGCTCGTCTGGGTAGTTTTGGCGCCCTTAGCCGCACAGCACCCTTTGCCGCCAGCAGAAGCTTTGCTGGCGCTGGCCGAACAGGACTTCTTGCTGGATGCCGAACAGCTTGCACCCTTGCCACTGGCTGTGGTGGATTTAGCCACGGCCGGAATAATCTCTGCCTGGAAGCCGGTATTTGACACGGCTGTCGTGATGACATCGTTTGAAGCCTTGGCCGGGTCGGTCAGGACCAGGGCAGTACCGTCCTGATAGCTGACTTTGATAACCTTCAGTACGCCGGGAGTGGATTCAAGAGCAGTGGTAACTTTGCTTTCGCAACCGCCACAGGTCATCCCCTTGACGGAAATCGACTGGAAGGAAGCCTTGCCAGCCTTTACATCGTCACAAAGCTGCTTGCACTCTTCCTTTGACAGACCTTGACAGTAGGCTTTGTGAGCGTCACAGTTGGCCCCATTAGCAGAGGTCAGCTTGGCACCGGTCTTGGAGGAGGCATCGGCTTTTTTCGCCGAGCAGGACGGACCTGCAAAGAGCCCTGCTGAGGCCAGCGCCAGAATCGCGACTGCTGCGAAGGTGAAGATCAGAATTCGTTTCATTTCGTTACTCCTTTTGGGTATTCGCGGTCTTGTTCTTTATCGTCAGCTTAAACAGCAATAATCAAAAAGCAAGCTCGCTCTTCGTGTTAGAAAAACCAATGTTGCCTGCTCGCTTACGTTTTGTTAAACAATCGGGAACCGTTCCACGTTCCAGTATATCGTCGATTTTACGCCAAAAGATACTACTTTGGGCGATTTTTCCAAACACTTTCGCAGCAGAATCGGCGTTTTTTGTCGAAAAATTCGGTAGGCGGATTGAGAGTCCGGTTGTATATATATGCACTTATGAGCAGTAGTTGGTTTTACTCTCGCTGGACTGGCAGGACTATCCCCGCGCCTGCCTCAGCATGAGGCTTGTTTCCTGAAAACGCGCATCATCGTCGTGTGTACCGGAAATTCCTGCCGCTCGCAGATGGCAGAGGGGTTTCTGCGCCATTTCTTGGGCACAAAGGGCGAGGTTTTATCTGCAGGGTTGGAAACTCACGGAGTCAACCCGCGAGCGATAGCTGCAATGCGGGAATCAGGCATTGACATTTCAGAGCATACTTCCAACAACGTCAGCGAATACCTTGACCAGCAATTCGATTACGCCATCACCGTCTGTGACCATGCAGCAACTCACTGCCCGACCTTTCCCGGCAGCACGACAAAAAT
>JBHHVC010000049.1:0-14906 GCA_046754125.1 Candidatus Zixiibacteriota bacterium | reverse complement strand
ATCCGAGCAAAGCCAACATCTGGCAAGTGAACACGGTAAATCAGAGCGGGGATGACAGTCCTTGGGTCGAGCTCGATAAAAGACCATCAACTGTAGTAAGACATTCGAATGAGAGAAGCTTCTCTTCTTTTTGGAGTGAGCCGATTCCAGCAATCTGTTGGGCTTTGTCATGGTATTTCGGTACTTACTTTCCGGGAATGATGAGCGAGGAAATTGACAACGGACAGCATGAAAGAGACAATGCGAGATTTGTTGAAACAGGCTCAAGCTTGCCTAAAAACTAAAGACTTTCACGGTGTTCTAGGTGTCTTGCGAGAAGCCGAGAAGGTAGCTTCTGATCCCGCAACGATTGGCCGGTGGCCCCTTGCTGTGGGATAATTCTGTGGGCAGCAAACGTCTGTGCTAATGACAGTCAGGCTCGGTTGTCTGATCCACAGAGGAAAGACGCGGACTCAGGTACGGAATCCCCAGAGACATTCCGCGCATGATAAACAGAACGGCCAGCACTGCAATCATCGGCCGAATCGCACGGGTCAGCGTTCGGCGAAACGTACTGCCGACGACTCCACCGGCCAGCGATGTCGCCAACATCGCGGGCAGAGTTCCCAAACCAAAAACAAACATATACGCTACACCTGTGGCGATGTTTCCCGTAGTCGCTGCGCCAGCCAGAGCAACATAGACAAGACCGCACGGCAAGAAGCCATTGAGAATCCCTATCGCCAACAAGGCGGGGATGGAACCGGCACGGAATAGCTTCTGCCAGCTTTGTTTCAATCGGGCGAATACAGCATCGAACAACCCGGTCGGCGTAAG
The DNA here is from genome assembly GCA_046754125.1 of Candidatus Zixiibacteriota bacterium. Lineage (GTDB taxonomy): Bacteria > Zixibacteria > MSB-5A5 > GN15 > FEB-12 > JBHHVC01. Next base: position 14,090 of record JBHHVC010000049.1, on the reverse strand, counting down.
TCGTCCGATGAACCGTTGCGGCGCGAGAACTATGATCAGAATAACAACACCAACGGTAACCGACAGTGCCTGCTGATACCCGGCAAGGTTTATTCGTTGTCCAATGACACCGACCAGCACTCCCATCATTGAGTAGGTCACTATACGTCCAAGGTTGTAAATGAGCCTGCCAACAGCAAAGTTCGTAATCGCCTTGTCGCGTTGCGGCAGGGCCAGCGCAATTGGCCCGCACATACCCAGACAGTGCACAGAGCCAAACAGTCCGACAACAAACGCGGTCCAGATCTCCATCAGGATGACCTCACTCAATTACCAGCGATTCTTCGGTGTAATAGTCAATGCCCGCCGCATTCCAGTCGATCAACACCTTCCAGCGACCACGGGCCAGTTCATTGGCAGGAATATACTGAATACCATCGACGCCCGGCTCTACGCCGACTCTTCGATCCCGATTTGCATCAGACGGGCGAAAGAGATGTATTGTCCCTGCGATTCCTTTGTTAAGGAGATCCGACGGATAGCGCACCAGCAGTTGTTTGCTATTTCTATCGTATTCAACGCGGATTGACTGCGTCAGCCGACCTGTGCGTTTGATTCGATCTATTTGTTGCTGAAAGTTCAACTCACGAGAATAGTAATCCGGTTCAACAAGGTCGAAGTTCTGCCTGCTGACCCAGAAAACAATGGAAAGAATCATTACAACAAACCCGCCGTAGAGGAATACAACCCCCTTTCCCCAGAACGATTTTCTTTCGCCATTTGTCATTGGCCACTCCTCTTGATCGGCGCCAGGAAAGACGCCCGCACTTCCTTAAGGAACTCGTTGTCGACATAGACTTCGATCACAATCGCATTGTTGGTTGTAAATAACTTTGCAGTATCAATGTCAACGAAAAAGGCCGATTCGATAACCTGCTGCGGCTCAATACTGCTCAATTCGCCAACAAGCATGATTGAGCCATTAGGCTGTTTCAGGCGAATCTCTACGGTGCGGGACCGGCCCGTCTTGTTTACAAGTTTCAGAGAATAGAGGTTTCGAATGCGCCCATTGTCAAGCTGCTCATAGAGCGTTCCGGGTGTTCTCAGCACCATCGCCTCGATATCGGTGCGATTGAGCATCAGGACAAAGACGATCACCAGCAGCGCAGCCAGAACCGCAGAATAGCCAGCAGCGCGAGAAGTAAAACGAAAACCCTCTCCCTTGTCGATAGCCGCTGCAGACGAATAACGAATCAGCCCGGTCGGACGACTCACACGTGTCATTACGCGATTGCAGGCATCGATGCAGGCTGTGCAGTTGATACATTCAAGTTGAGTGCCATTGCGGATGTCGATACCGGTCGGACATACCCGCACACAAGCGTCGCAATCAATGCAGTCACCTCCATTCGATTCGGCAGTTAACCCCACTGCCAGAGGTCTTCGTGGTTCGCCACGCTTTTTGTCATAGGTGATGGCAATCGAATTGCTGTCGAGCAACACCGATTGCAGGCGACCGTAGGGGCAGACCATAATGCATACCTGCTCGCGAAACCACCCGAAGACAAAGTAGAACAGAAAGCTGAAGCCGATCATTGCGCTCAATCCAACAAGATGCTGCGATGGCGGGTCGGTTGCGATAGTGATCAGTTCATCGATACCAATAATGTATGCAAGGAATGTGTTGCCGACTAAAAACGATATTGCGAAGAAAATCGTGTGCTTGGCCAGCTTGCGCAGAAACTTATCAAGATCGAGCGGGCGTTGATCGAGTTGCTTTCTACGGGAAATTGCTTTGCCTTCGATAAGGAACTCAATCTTGCGAAAGACCATCTCCATGAATATAGTTTGCGGGCAGATCCAGCCGCAAAAAAGTCTGCCGAATACAACTGTGAACAAGACGACAAATACAACAAAGGCTATCGCCACCAGCACGAACAGATGGAAGTCCTGTGGCCAGAAGATTAAACCGAATATGACAAACTTTCGCTTGAGAATACTGAACAACAACAGTTGCTCGCCATTTAGCCGCAGTAGTGGTGCACAAAAAAGAAAAGCCAATAGAAAGACCGCCAGCACGGATCTGGCGGTATGCAGTTTTCCCCTTGGCGAAGTCGGGTACATCCATATGCGACGCCCACGCCTGTCGGCAGTTGTCAGCCTGTCACGATATCTTTCGGCGGCCGTTGAATTACTACGGCAGTCAGCACTCATGGAATGAGTCTACTCGGTATATGGATCACCTTGTGGCGACTTGGCATTGGGCGGATTGGTGCCGCGAAGATTATCCACGAAACTTGCAACTTGCAGTATTCTCTCATCTGTCAGAAAGCCGCGCCATGGGATCATCCCCTTGGCAGGATACCCATACTTGATTGACTTGACCATCTGAGTAAACGATGCGCCATGCAACCAGTAGTCGTCGGTCAGATTTGGTCCAATCCCTCCTTCGCCCAGCTTACCGTGACAGGGGACGCAATTCTTGGCAAATATCTTTCTTCCTTCAGTTATGTCTGCTGTCTCACTCACCGGCAGATAGGTAGTGGTGTCCTCCTCTGCTGTCACTTCTTCCACGATCTGGTCCAGCCCGAGATTCATTGCTCGCAGCTTTGGAGTCAGATCACTACCCGGAGTGAAGAAGGGCGAATGGTACTCGTCCATAAAACCCAACAGCTTGTACTCAGCCTGGCCAGTTCGTACAAATGTTGGATCGACTTCAGCCAGGTATTCTTCAGATGACGACAGGCCAATGCCAAACAGATGGTAGTACATCAGATAGAGCAGACCCCAAATTATTGTCACCCAGAACAAAGCTACCCACCATCGGGGCAGGTCGTTATCGAGTTCTTTGATTCCGTCGTAATCGTGGTCGAGCAACTTGTCCGTGTATTCATTCATTGTTCCGGTCCTTGTCAGTTGCTCGCTGATCTGAATCCAACGGAAGAGCAGCCATAGAGTCTACAAAGCTCTTCTTGAGTCGAAGCACAAATACGCTGACTGTTACGAAGAAAGCAAAGAACAGGACGAGCGAAATAGTTGCGAAAGTGTCAGCCCCGTCGATTGATTGCAGCACATCTCGTATCATGAATCTATCACCTTTCTTGCTATCGGTCGACTGACTCCGCCTGATCACCCTTGATATCGCGTCCGAGGCGCTGCAGGTAGGCTATGAGCGCGATCACCTCTTTGTCGGCACTGACATCGACACCCGACTCGGCCAGGCCTGCCGCTACCTTATCGGCTTGTTGCCGTAGCTTCTCTGTGGCTTCCAGCTCAAAACCGTTTGCATACGGCACCCCAAGCGAACGCATAGCGTTGATCTTGCTCGGTAGCAGATTGAGGTCGAGGTTGTTTTCTGCCAGCCAGGGATACGACGGCATGATCGAACCCGGCGACATCGACCTCGGATCTATCATATGGTTGTAATGCCATGCATCGGGGTACTTCCCACCGATTCGATGCAAATCGGGTCCGGTTCGCTTGGACCCCCACAAGAATGGATGGTCGTATACGAACTCTCCTGCTTTCGAGTACTCGCCATACCGCTCGGTCTCGCTGCGGAAGGGACGGATCATCTGTGAATGACAGTTGTTGCACCCTTCTCGTATGTAAATGTCGCGCCCTTCCAATTCCAGGGGGCTGTATGGTTTCACGTTGGCAATTGTCGGAACATTCGACTCCACTATGAACGTCGGAACTATTTCGACTAGCCCGCCAATTAAAATGGCAACAGTTGCAAGCAAGATGAATTGGACCGGTCGCCTCTCCAACCAGCGATGCCAGCGAGCGACATCGGCAGAGTCCTTAAACGCTCTTTCCAACGCCGGTGCCTCCGCCTTTTCGTTGGCCAGGAGCGAACCGCCTCGCATTGTCATGATCAGGTTGATACCCATCATCACTGTGCCAAACAAGAACAGGCCGCCGCCAACCGCTCGAATGTGGTACATCGGAATGATCTGCAGCACAGTTTCAAGGAAATTCGGATACAAGAGGTAGCCCTCGGGAGTAAATTGCTTCCACATTAGTCCCTGCGTGATGCCCGCGAAATATATGGGAATAACGTAGAACAAGATAGCAAGCGACCCGAGCCAAAAGTGCGCATTTGCCCACTTGCTCGACCACAACTGCGTATTGAAAAGGCGGGGAATTAGCCAGTACAAGATACCAAAAGTAAGAAAACCGTTCCATCCGAGCGCCCCGACATGAACGTGAGCGATTGTCCAGTCGGTATAGTGCGAGAGTGCATTGACGCTCTTGATAGCCATCATAGGTCCCTCAAAAGTGGCCATGCCATATGCTGTCACGGCCACTACCATGAATTTGAGCACATAGTCATCGCGCACCCGGTCCCACGCTCCGCGAAGGGTGAGCAATCCGTTGAGCATGCCGCCCCAGGAAGGAGCGATGAGCATGAGTGAAAAGACCACTCCGAGCGACTGCGCCCAATCGGGCAGGGCCGTGTACAGCAGGTGATGCGGCCCGGCCCAAATGTATATGAAGATCAGCGCCCAGAAATGAACTATCGACAATCGATAAGAAAAGATCGGGCGGTTGGCCGCCTTCGGGAGAAAATAATACATCAGGCCGAGGTACGGCGTTGTCAGGAAAAAGGCCACTGCGTTGTGACCGTACCACCACTGTACCAGGGCATCCTGTACGCCAGCATAGACAGAGTAGCTCTTCAGAAATGATACCGGAAGTTCCACAGAATTGACGACGTGCAGTACTGTCACTGTGACAAAAGTCGCAATGTAAAACCAGATTGCCACATACATGTGCCGTTCGCGACGCTTGAAAATGGTGCCAAACATGTTGATGCCAAAGATCACCCATACCACCGCAATTAGAATATCTATCGGCCATTCGAGTTCGGCGTATTCCTTGCTGGTCGTGAGACCCATTGGAAGCGAGACAGCGGCCAGCACGATGATCAGCTGCCACAGCCAGAAATTCAACTTGCTCAACAAGTCGCTGAACATTCTGGCCTTGCATAGCCGTTGCAGCGAGTAGTACACGCCCATAAAGATACCGTTGCCAACAAAGGCAAAGATGACCGCGTTAGTATGCAGTGGGCGCAGTCGGCCGAATGTGGTGTAGGCGATGCCGAGATTCAGGCTCGGCAAGAATATCTGCAGGGCAATGATCAGCCCAACCAGCATTCCGACCGCGCCCCAGATCAGAGTGGCAACGCTAAAGTCTCGAACTATTCGATTGTCGTAGTAGAAAGTCTTAGCCGCCATTGGGCAGGTCTCCGTATTTGAAAGCTAACACTGTAACTCCTCTTCTTGTCGCTTCACCGGTTTCCCCTCATCGAGCAATATGCGAACCGACGGTGTGTATGTGTCGTCAAACTGATGACTCTTCACAGCCCAAATAAAGGCAGCCAGGAATCCCAGCGCAACTGCCAGTGACATACTAATCAAAAGATAAAGTGCCGACATTTACTACAGCCCCTCGCGCCGCGCCGACCAGGATGTTCCGACAGAAGCAAACAGAACCACGCTGATAGAACTGAGCGGCATGAGCACAGCCGCCACCAAAGGTGTGAGAAGTCCCTGCACTGCGAAGCCGATGCCAACAATGTTGTATAAGAATGAAATGCCGAAACTGATCTTGATAATGCGAAGAGTGCGCTTTGCCAATCCAATATAACTGTCAAGACGATGCAACTGTGCGGCATCTATGATGCCATCGCAGGCTGGTGAGAAGGCGCTGGTGTCCTCGCTAACGGCGATACCGACGTCTGCCTGTTTCAATCCACCGGAATCATTCAGGCCGTCGCCGACCATCACTACCCGACATTCCTTGCTCTGCAACTTCTGAACATGCTCAAGCTTATCCTGAGGCGACTGCCCAAACCGGATGTCGGCATCATCGCCAAAGAGCTCGCGAAGCCATTTCCGGTCGCGATCGCTGTCGCCGGAAAGAACTGATAATCGGTATTTTGACCGCATTCGCGCTATCAGATTGCCGATGCCGGGCCGCCTGGGATGTTTGATTCGGTACTGACCGGCCGTTTTGCCATCGATAGAGATATGTACGCCGGAAGAGCGATTGGGATCATCAGCACACATAGCCGACTTTTCATTCAAAGATATTGCCCATGAGTGGGTGCCGATGCGTACCCTGTGTCCATCGACAATGGCCGACAGACCCGCACTGGTCTTTTCGACGAATTCTGTGACATCAAGCAGATCAGAATCCGACAATTGGTAGTAAATCAACCGACTCAATGGATGAACCGATTGACGCACTAACGACCGTATCAGAGATTTGTCATACGAACCAAGTTGCGGACCATCAAAGAACAGATTTGCTGAATTGTTTGAGGTGATGGTTCCGGTCTTGTCAAACACGACCGTATCGACTGTTGCCAGCGCTTCGATCATGCGACCACCTCTGACAAAAAACCGGTTGCGACCAAACCAGCGCGTGGCGCTGCCAAGAGCAAACGGAGTTGACAGAGCCAGGGCACAGGGACATGCCACTATGAGCACGGCGGTTGTGACACTTATAGCGGTAGCAACACTTTCTCTTGCCCAGTATATTCCCGCCACCACTGCAACAGCCAGCACAACGATAGTAAAATACTTGCTAACCCGATCGGCCAGCGCCATAATCTGCGGCTTCTGCGTTTTTCCCATCACTTCATTGCTCCACAGGCTTGTCAGTCGGCTTTGGGAGACTGGACGTATTACCTCAAGCTCGAGCGCAGAGCCAAGCTGCCGCGCGCCGGCATATATCCGATCACCGCTAGCCTTCTCCCTCGGCTCTGCTTCGCCGCTGACAAAACTGTAGTCGAGAATCGCGTGCCCCTCTATAAGTACAGAATCGGCAGGCACCAGCTCTCGATTTCGTACAATCATGCGATCACCGGGCTGAAGCTTTTCTATCGGAACGGTTGATTCGCTCTCCCCATTACGAACAAGAACCGCCGCAGGGAAATAGGATCGATAGGTCCGGTCAAAGGACAGACGGTCGTATGTTTTCATCTGAAAAAGACGTCCCAACAGAAGAAAAAACACTAATCCTGTAAATGAGTCGAAATAGCCTGTCCCCTGTTCCGCCGCCACTTCCCAACCGCTGCGCGCAAACAGGATGGCTATCCCCAGGGCAATCGGGACATCCATGTTTATCATTCGCCTGCGTACGGCGCTCCATGCAGACCGAAAAAAGTCGACTGCGCCATACAGCAGAACCGGCAACGACAAAACCAAGCTTGTCAATCCAAACAGACGTTGGAACCCAACTCCCGGACTGCTATCTGATGACAGATACTCGGGAAAACTCAGCAACATGACATTGCCAAAACAAAACCCGGCTACACCGATCCTGAGGTAGAGCGAGCGCCTTCGATTGTCCGAGTCTTTGTCGGATACCTCCTCGAGGCTGAGCGACGGTTCATAACCCAGAGCAACAAGTAGTTCAACAACAGACCTGAGGGCGGTCTGATTCTCGTCGAAGAGAAGGGTCAGTTCTCTACGGAGAAAGTTGACGGTCGATGAACTAATACCACCGTCCAGACGATAGAGATTCTCCAACAGTACAATGCATGAACTACAATGAATAGTCGGCAGTGACAATGTCACTCGAACTAGAGAACCATCCGAATACTCAACAAACCTGTCGCGAACAGCGGCGTCGTCCAGAAAGGAGTAGCGGTTGCGATCGAGATCAGGCAATTTGGCATTGGCTTTGGAGCGCACCCTGCTGTAATGCCGATCCAATCCCTGATCAACCAGCAAGCGATGAACTGTGCGGCAGCCCTGACAGCAAAACTGTTCGTCGCCGCCCTCCACTCGGCTGCTGTCTATCGACGCGCCGCAGTGGCAACAGGTTACCACATTGCTAATATGAAGCTGAGGCAAATCTAACAATACCTGTCCACGTTTACTGCAATTCAGCACTTAATATATTTGATGGCTCATGGTGCAACAAGCTAATGTTGTCCCCTCTGGCGCGCGGGGTCCGGTGCCGTAGACGACTGACCGCCTGCAAAATGGGGGAGAAGTCAGCTACTTCTCGTTGTCGACAAGACCCAACTTCTTGAGCTTCTTATGAAGGTAGGTGCGGTCCAAACCTAACTGTCTGGCAGTCTTGGCAACATTCCCGTCGTTTGCCAACAGAAGGCTGCCTATGTACTCTTTCTCGAAAGCACTAACCGCCTCCTTTAGAGGCCTAGGCTCTGACTGCAATTTTCCGGGTAGCATTGGTTGCAGGTCTTCCGCACTGACGGTTTGAGTTCGGCAGTAGATGCTGACCCGTTCCATCAGATTTCTCAGTTCACGGACATTGCCCGCGAAGCGGCACTGTTGCAACAAAGCGATTGCCTCCTCGGACAGCCTGCTAGCCCCAACGCCGGACTCGATAGCGAACGACCCCAAGAAATGATTGGCCAACAGCGGTATATCCTCCCGACGTTCTCGCAGCGGCGGCAGGCTAAGCTGGACCACATTCAGGCGGTACAACAGGTCCTGCCGAAACTCGCTCTTTTCAACCAAAGCTTCCAGGTTGCGATTCGACGCCGCTATGATATTGCAATCGACAGTCACCGCGCTGTCGGAGCCGACCGCCATAACCTTGCGGGTCTCAATTACACGTAGAATCTTTGCCTGCGCCGCCAGCGGCATATCGCCGATTTCATCAAGAAATATCGAACCGCTGTCAGCCTCGCGGAATCGTCCTCTGCGATCCCGGGATGCTCCGGTAAAGGCTCCTGCAGTGTGGCCAAACAGCTCTGACTCGACTAGCTCAGAGGGCAGAGCAGCACAGTTCACTGCAACGAATGGCCCTTTGCGTCGCTCGCTCTCCCGGTGGATCATGTGCGCTATTAGCTCTTTACCGGTCCCGTTTTCGCCGGTGATCAGAAAGCGGGCGGCTCGCGGCGCGGACATACGTATGTCGCCAAGAAGCTTCTGAACGACCTCTGACTGTCCCACAAACTCAGGATACACTTTGCGGGCAAGGCGATCTTTCTCGCCGATCAGTGAGTTACGCTGAGTGACATTGTCGACCGTCACCAGCATGCGTTCGAGGGATAATGGCTTCTCGATAAAGTCATACGCTCCGCTGCGAATGGCCTCGACCGCCATGTCGACATCGGCGTGCCCAGAGATCATCACTACCGCCTGAGCCGGATGTTCGCTCAGGATCGTCTTGAGCAGGTCGACACCGTTGCCGTCGGGAAGCATAACGTCAAGGAAGATCAAATCAAACCCACTCGCTGCAAACTCGCGTCCACGAGCGCAGTTGGCCGCCGTGACGGTTTCGTGCCCTCTCCGGTTTAGTGCCGACTTGAGCGAACTGCGGATGTTTTCTTCGTCGTCTATGATCAGTATTCGCGCCATCAACTTATCGGCAGGCGGATCACTACACCTGCTCCTCCATCAGCCCTGTTATACAACTCAATACTCCCATCGTGATCGTGAATAATCCTCTGACAGATCACCAGCCCCAGCCCGGAACCGTCCCGCTTAGTCGATAATGACGGCTCAAACGGATTGGCCAAACGTTCGCCGTTGAAACCCGGCCCGGTATCTTCGATGCGGATTTCCAGAGCATCGTCAATATCGTGCAACAACACATTTGCCGTTGTATCAGGATCGGTCTCAAGGCTGTTTTTTACAAGGTTAATCAACACCTGCCTGATACTGTCCGGATCGAGGTGAATCCCGGGTCGATTGCTTTCGCAGGTCATCTTCAGGCGATTTGCAGAGATCTCCGAATTGTAAATCGAAGCAATCCCATCTATGAGCTGTGCAGGGGGAATCGTCTGCTTGTCGGGCGGCTTCATCCGGGCAAAGGACACGAACTGATCCAGCAAGTCGCTAAGCCGCCGAACCTCGTCCTTGATCATGGTCGTTGCCTCAAATAGTAGCTTCTCGAAGTCGGGGAGCTTCTGTTTATACGACGACCGAAGATCGTCGGCGCAGATGGCGATTGGCGAAAGCGGGTTCTTCACTTCGTGCGCGAGTTTACGACCAATTGTCTCCCATGCGGCTATTTTTTCGGACATGGCCAGTCGCTGGCGAGTCCGTCGAAGTTGCAATGTCATCTCGGAAAAGGAATCGGCCAGCCGTGCAAACTCCCCCTCTTCGTATGCCATTACCGGTGTGGAAAAATCTCCTTCGGCAATTCGTGAAGTTGCTGTCATCAGGTTGTCGATCTCGCGCTTGGCCCGGCTGGTAATGAATAGACCTGCCAGAATGGCCACAGCAACCGAAAAGGCGCCAACTATACCGGTTACCTGTAGCAGCGACACAAAGAGCGGTCGCTGGCCACTGCTCCAGAAGTCCGCCAGCAGATAGAACTGCTCCTGCGGACCGCCGGCAAGAAGTGCGCGATACTTGCCATCAATATCGTACAAGACTCCTGGCGTCATCCTGCTCTCGATCATCATAGCGGAATCGTTGAATGTAATCGCGAGATCGGCCGCCAGAAGCTGTCCCATCTGGATCATGAACTCCTGATTGATATACCTGCCGCCATAGGCTGAGTACAATGAATCGAGAGGTCGCAGAAAACAAAACGCAGCGTGGGCACCGTTGAGGTCGTACTCAACAGACATGCGTAAGCCGCTCCCGGATGAACCCTGTAACTGTGTCAACGACTCGCCCACCAGTCCCGGACGATGGGAACTCGCTACCACTTTCCCCTTTTTTTCGACGATCTCAAGAAAATCGAGACCGAACACACCGGGAGCTATTTCCAAACTGGCACTCTGACCCCCTCGCAGCCGCAACCGGAACTGCCTGATATAATCCGACTCTGCCGCGCGCTGCACGTCAAGTGCAATATCGTTTTCATACGCCTCAACATAGAACTGGTATCGCTGAACATTCTCGATTGCCGCTTGTCGATCCGCGTTTTCCGCCTGTCTGACCAGATAGAAATATGTAACCGCCATAATGACCACAGGCGGCGTCAGTGCGATGGCAACGAAGAACAGCCGTATGCGCCCTGCAAAGGTCATTGCGCCGTGTCCCCGCCGCTACTCGGAAAGCGCAGTCGCACTAGTGATTTCAAATCCAGATAGCCCTCGCTATCAAATCGACCACCTCGGATTGCATCGGTGCAGACAAAGAATATCGTCGGCCTGTACAGGGGAAAAGCGCTCAGTTCTTCCATGAGTATTCGCTCGACAGATTCAACCATCATTGAAAGAAGAGCCGAATCGGAAGCACTGTCCGCAATGACAAGACGTTCTTCGATCTCAAATAACTGCTGCGCCAATGTAGCGCCGGCAGGCTTGTCATTAGTCAGCAGATCAAATATGAACCGCAACGGCAGGACCGGGTCATCAGCCGATACAGGTATTAGGGTCAACCAGACATCGGCATCGTTCATGTTGCTGACAAACTCCACACGGATCCGGTCGCGAGAGAGAACGTCCGCATAGTAACGCGCAGTTTTTCGCAGAATTGGACTGTTGAATGCAAGAGATATCCGCTTCGGCCGTCTTCGGAAGGCGTTCAGAAGCGAACGACCGCGTGACGGGTCGTATTGATAGGCGCGGTGAGCATCACGAGAAGGAGACACAAACCTCCTGCGCCATTGCACCGAGTCGGCATCTACAAGAAACTGCAACTTGCTCTCGTCGAACCGGTAGTACATCGATGTCGTCAGATATCCTTCTCTGCTTATCTTCTTCGACGGGTTTGGAAGCAAGCAGACAATATACGGTGCGGCAGCAGAAACCGTCCGAAAACCTTGTTCGCCAAACTCCGGCATCCGGTAGGAAAAAAATCCATCGAGACGACTCGCCTCAAATTCTAAGATCATTTCGAGACGGCTATCATATGTTGCTATCGAGACCCTGTCGGCCTTGCTATCTGAATTCTTGTTCTCGGCAGTATGTACCAATCTGGGGGGAAAGAATCCTCCGCCTTGATACTCTTCAAACTCCGCCCCACCAATCACTATTGGCGACAGGCTATCCACATCGGCAGCGATGATCTGCACTTCACAATCGGTCAGCGGCAGGCTGTCAAAATAATGGCCGGTTGGAAACGAAAATGATACTCCGGGTAGTGCACGCTCTATTCGACCCGAGTACACCACGCTGTCGCCGCAACAGATATCGAATTGCGCGCCATCGAACAGGTTGGCCTCGACACCCACGTTGAAATAGAGACGGTCGAGTCGGAACTGGAGAAGTTCGGCCTCTACAGCATCTCCGTGCGACACACTTGTTGCTGTCAGCATAAATGCCACGATGCCTATTATCCAATGTCGTGCCATTTTGGACCGATCTCCGATAAAGTATTCCCGGTAACTTATACAATCAACTCACAGCCCACAGACCGTTCAAGTGGTTTTTGTCGCATGCAGTGTCTCCTTTTGTTCAGAGCTAAAACCGGTCTTGCGTTGACCTTATGTAACAGACGAATGACCCGTCTCATTTGTGCCACACTCAATCGCCTTTGAGGGGAGGGCAATTCTCCGTAACTCGTTGTCGTTCGGGCCTTGTATCGTTCGGCACACCATTTGATAGCACCGCAGCCGTACGTTAACTCAACACTATGGAGGTTCAGATGAACAGATTCACACTCAAACAGTTTGCGGTCCCGGCCCTGCTGTCGCTATCGCTGACTTGCGTCGGATGCGCCGCCGACAAGGGAAATGGAGATGCCGACAACTCTCTCGCCCGCGAGGTCGTTGATTCGGTGGCGTCGACATTTGCCAAGAGGATCATTGAGGGCACACACGTCGTCGCTCAGGACAGCGCTGAGGTCGAACCCGAATCCGGCCAACCGACCGAGGTGCGGCGAGTTGCCGCAATGGTCGTTGTCGATTCCGTTTTGTACGCAACCTTTAACAGGGGGTTGGCTGTTTATGATTTCCGGTCCGGCCTTGTCGACATTATTCCGTCGGAGAGTCGATTGACTTCGGTTCTGGCTTACGAGGATCGACTGTATGTCGGTGGCGACCAACTCTACCAACTGGTCGATTCCGCACTGGTGCCGAATCCTGTCGAAATGGTTGGTGCAGTTACCTCATTGGCCCGATACGATGACCGCCTGATAATTGGAACGACTTCCGGCCTGTATGCGACCGGTCGCTTCGGCAATGAATTGCTTCTTGACGATGTCTCGGTGTCCTCGCTGGCCTCTGACCAGCAAGGGCTCTGGGTCGGTACCGGGGGGCAGGGCCTATACTGCTACTCAAATGGAGAGATCAAAAAACGATTCCTGCTGCGAAACCGATCTGTCTTTGATTTTGTCAACTGCCTTGCCTTTGGCCCCAACCATCTATATGTCGGCACCGACGAAGGGGTGTTCACATACAATGGAGGAAGATGGCGCCAGCTAACCATCGAGGATGGCCTGCCCGACAATGCTATAATCGCTGTCGATGCGTCTTCCTGGGTTGTGTACTTGTCAACCGGCAGCGGCGTCGTGTCGTTTTTCAACAATGAGTTTTCTCCGGTACACAAGCTCGAATCGGAGCAGGTGAATTCCTTTTGTCTGTTTGGTTCGTCGATCATAACCGGCACCGACGACCACGGAATACTCATGAAGAAGGGACCTGTTCTTCGCACACTGATTCCGCCCACCACAGGGATAGACATCAAGTCTATTTCCTTCAGTGTCTACTAGTTCTATGAAATAGCGTGTTCCCGCAGCAGGCCGCACTCACTTATTTGGGGGGTGCGGCTTGCCTGTAAGCCTGTCACACAGAGCCGTTGCAACCGCACGTCGGGCTGCTTCCCGCTGGATCGACTCTCTATCCTATGGAACATTCATGTAGCATTTTTGTTGCCGTACGACAAGGTCGACCATATCATAAAACCGCCTGAAAGGACCTTTGTAAACGGGCAAAAGGAGTCGCACTGTGGCAACAGCTTCGGAAGTCTTTGTAAGAGCGCTTGAAAAAGAGGGTGTTAAGTATATTTTTGGCGTTCCCGGCGAAGAAAACATCGATTTTCTGGAGGCGCTGCGAAAGTCGTCCATCCAATTTGTCCTGACTCGCCACGAACAGGGAGCCGGCTTCATGGCAGACATCTACGGTCGTCTTACCGGCCGAGCAGGAGTCTGCCTGGCAACTATCGGTCCCGGCGCGACCAATCTCGTCACCGGCGTGGCCGACGGCAACATGGACCGCTCGCCCAT
>JBHHVC010000048.1:0-15015 GCA_046754125.1 Candidatus Zixiibacteriota bacterium | reverse complement strand
GGAAGGAAGCCTGCGATGCGACGCCAATGTTTCGGTAAGACCAAGAGGCGCCAGATACCTCCTGTTCAATACTTGCACAAAAGGGCGTGACAGGGTTGCCGGTAGATCAAGGTCCAGTGAATTCGGCCGATTGATGCATCATAGACTAGTTGAGTCGACGATATTCCAAGCTATTGTATGGAGTGAACGGCTTATGCTGCACAAAGTGATAATCAGACTGCTACGCCCGTTGAGACCAATCCACAAGATGAATAGGAAGGGGACCAAACAATGTCCAAAATGAAACTGAGCGTGACCGGTAAGTTTATGGCGGGAGTGGCGATCATTCTGGTCGGTCTTCTTTCCGCTAACTACTTCGTGTCCAACTCCAGAGTTAACGTTCAGGCTGAGAAGGCTTTTGCCGACAAATTAAGGCAGATCACCGGTATGGCATCCGAAACCAGAGTCTGGGTGTCGGAACATCAACGTGTTTTCAAAGAGAAAAACAATCAGGGAGAACGCGACATAAGTACTGTTCCAGTGGTAGTTGCTTGGCAGGTGGCGCAGGAGTATGCGAATGCCCAGAACTTTGAATTCAAAACGCCCTCACTCAGTCCGCGCAACCCCGATAATGCAGCAGACGATTTCGAACGCGAGGCGCTACTGGCCTTCGAAAAGGATGCCTCACTCGCAGAATACTCTACCCGGCAGAATATTGGGGGAAAAGAGTATTATCGGTTTGCCGTGCCGGTGAGAGTCGAGGAAGGTTGCCTGGAATGCCATGGTTTCCCGGTCGGCGAAAAGGATCCCTTTGGCTACGCCAAGGAAGGCATGCACGTGGGCGAACTGCGTGCCGCCTTTGCCGTCAAGGCGCCCGCCGACGAGTTGGTGGCCAACGAAACGGCCAACGCCACCTTTGGGATGATAGCCGGCCTGATCACATTGCTCATGGTCTGCGGGGGAATCTACGCGATGGCTCGCAGAATTATAAGTCGTCCCCTCACTGAGATCTCGAGCAAGATGATGGCGATCTCCGAGGGCGACATCAATCAAGTTATCGAATATCACAGCGAAGATGAAATCGGAATCGTGCCGAAAAAATAGCCGACGGTGACCTTACTCTAAAGATCGAAGCTCGCTCAGATCTTGACGTGTTGGGTCATTCGTTCGCCAAGATGATCAATAATCTTTCAGGGCTGGTCATGCAACTACATGACAATGCTCGCGAACTGGTAACAGCCGCCACAGAAATTTCGTCTACATCCGAACAAATGGCCAAGGGAGCGTCACAACAATCAGAACAAGTAGCTCAGGTCGGCGCTGCAGTCGAGCAGATGAGCGCCACCATAATTGAGGCATCGAGCAATGCCTCCGAGGCTACCGAGGCGTCGCGCGGAGCGTCCGAGACTGCCGACGCTGGCGGGCAGATTGTTAGCGATACCATCGTTGGTATGCAGAAAATAGCCGACGTAGTACGCTCATCGGCAGACTCGATCGGAAAGCTGGCCACGTCTGCAGACCAAATTGGAGAGATAATCGGTGTTATCGATGATATTGCCGACCAGACAAATCTGCTTGCCCTCAATGCGGCTATCGAGGCAGCCAGGGCCGGAGAACAGGGTCGAGGATTCGCGGTAGTGGCCGACGAGGTCCGCAAGTTAGCCGAACGAACAGGCAAAGCGACCAGCGAAATAACCGACATGATTAAGGGAATACAAAGAGAAACAGCTGATGCAGTCGAGTCAATGGAGTCTGGAATTCGGGAAGTCGATCAGGGAAGAGAAATGACCGACAAAGCCGGAAATTCACTCAACGAGATTGTCAAAATGTCGCAGCGGGTGATGGATATGATTCAGCAGATTGCCAGTGCTTCGCAAGAGCAGTCAACTGCCTCCGAGGAGATTTCCCGAAACATGGAACATATTGCCACGGTTACCAAGGAAACAGCGCAGGGGGCGGAGCAGTCGGCTGCTGCTTCCGAGGAACTCAATCGTCAGGCAGAGGCCCTGCAGGAGATGGTGGCTCGGTTCAAGGTTTGAGCAGTTTGATACGTCACTGTTGACAGGACATGGGCGGACTTAGCGACGAATCCGGCCTATTTTGTCCCTTTGGCGGCTTGCAGCGCATGTTTTCTCTTACCAAATGTAATGCAGGCGGGTTTGCTTTGGTTCTGTCTCCGCCTAAAGGCCCTCAAGGCAATGCCGATGCTCAGGTAAAGACAAGACAATCCAAACAGGATCAATATGGTCCAATATCAAGCGGCTTAAAGCGCCGTCGGGGATTGGCAACAGACACACATTGATATGAGGAAACAGTCATGAGCTTGCTCAAGAATCTCAGTATTGGCACTAAGCTGGCTATCCTTGTGGCCGTGCCTGCGGTGGGGCTATTGCTCTATTCAGGAAGTGCCATACTGGAAAAAACCGACCTGGCTGGCCAGATGTCGGAAGTAGGGATGCTAAGTGATTTTGCGGTCAAGGCGAGCGCATTAGTCCATGAAACCCAAAAAGAGCGGGGAATGACCGCCGGAATCCTTGGCAGCAAAGGAGCGAAGTTTGCCTCCGAACTGCCTCAGCAGCAACGACAAACCGACGAACAGCGCAAGACGCTTGAAGCCTTTCTAGAGGAAGTAGATATCGAGAGATTTGGCACGACTTTCAAAAACCAGGTCGGTCAGGCCACCGCACAACTGGCACAGTTGGAATCGATGCGGGGGCAAGTTAGCTCGCAATCTGTTGGTGCCAGAGACGCGATAGGCTTTTATACTAAGATGAACGGCGCCTTTCTCGATGCAGTTGCAGTTATCCCCCAATTGACAGATGTTGGCGAAGTAGCCAATCAGGCGACAGCATACGTGAGCTTCCTGAAAGGGAAAGAGCGCGCAGGGATCGAGCGTGCCGTTCTCACAAACACCTTTGCCGGCGACAAGTTTGGTGACGGAATGTACAGGAAGTTCGTAGCACTGGTATCGGCCCAGGACTCATACCTAGACGGTTTCTTAGCGAACGCAACAGAAGAGCATAAGCAGTTCTATCAGTCGACCATGGCGTCCAGCGCGGTTGACGAAGTAGAACGCATGCGCGCCGTTGCATTTGCCAAAGCTAATTCAGGCAAGTTCGGGATCGATCCGACCATTTGGTTCACAACTATTACCGAGAAAATAAACCTGCTGAAATCGGTCGAAAACCGCCTGTCTGACGATCTGGTTGCCCTGAGTACCAACCTCAAGGAAAACGCATCCAATTCACTCATCGTAGTTAGCTGTCTGTCAGGCTTGGTATTGATACTCACCGTGTTCTTCGCTGTGACTATTATTAGAGGGATTACGCGACCGATAGCGGCAGCCGTTGATCTCACCGACCGCATGACAGCAGAGTTTGGACATCTCACCGAAGTTGTCGAGGCGATAGCTCATAATGACCTGACAAGAACCGTCTCGCTACAACAAATGGATGTGATGGAGATCACTTCTAAAGATGAAATCGGCAAGTTGATCGGCTCGATCCAGGCAACGTTTAGCGCCAAAGACAAGATCGGTGCGGCCATGTCGGAGATGACCACCAATCTCAGCGGCCTTGTGCGCCAATTGGCTGACAACTCGCGCGAGCTGGTAGCAGCCTCGACCGAGATTTCGTCAACCTCCGAACAACTCTCGAAGGGCTCGCAACTCCAGTCCGAGCAGGTTGCGCAGGTCGGCGCCGCCATTGAGGAGATGAGCGCGACTATCATCGAAGCGTCCAGAAACGCAACCGATGCCACCGACGCATCTCGCGGAGCTTCCCAAACTGCCACCAATGGGGGGCAGATTGTCAGCGACACAATCGTGGGAATGCAGAAGATAGCGGACGAGGTTCGCACATCGGCGGAGTCTATCACCAAGTTGGCACAATCAGCCGACCAAATCGGCGAGATCATCGGAGTCATCGACGCTAGCGCCGACCAGACCACTCGGCTGGCCCTCAATGCTGCCATTGAGGCCGCCAGAGCCGGAGAGCAGGGTCGCGGGTTCGCAGTGGTCGCTGACGAAGTCCGCAAGTTGGCCGAACGAACTGGGAAAGCAACCGGCGAAATTACCGGGATGATCAAGGGCATTCAAGACGGTACCGAAGAGGCGGTGCACTCGATGGAAACAGGGATCCAACAGGTGGATAGAGGGCGCGAACTGGCCGACAAGGCAGGGACCTCTCTGAACGAGGTCGTTACTATGTCGCAACAAGTAATGGATATGATTCAGCAGATTGCCACCGCCTCACAAGAACAGTCGACTGCCGCCGAGGAGGTTTCCCGAAACATGGAGCATATTGCGTCGGTGACCAAGGAGACTTCCCAGGGCGCCGCCCAATCGGCGACAGCCGCCGAGGAACTCAACCGTCAGGCTGAGGGAATGCAGCAAATGGTGTCTCAGTTCAAGATTGAGTAGATTCCGTTGCTCCTCCAAAGAACAAAGAGGCCGGACTCTCAAATGGGTCCGGCCTCTCTGTTATCCAAAGCCATGTCGTGCTCATCACTTATGTCAATTCTGCGCAGCGGTTGATTGCTCCGGAGTTTTCAACGTGTCGTGCTTTACCGGACCGCTCGACGAGTTCGTATCGCGCGCTCCTTCCACCATCGCCGCCAGCGACGAAATAATGCCGCTCGCTTCATAGGGCAGAAATATCTTGTTAGCACTCCCTTCGGCCAGGTGCGGCAACATCTCGAGATACTTCAAAGTGATCACTTTATCGTCCGGTTTACCAGCGTGAATTGCGTTGAAAACTGAACTGATTGCCTCGGCTTCTCCCTGCGCCACGGCGATCTGTCGATACTTCTCAGCGTCCGCCTTTTTCTTCACTGCCTCAGCCGATCCCTCTGCTTCGAGGATTTTTGACTGCTTCGAGCCTTCTGATTTGGTGATCTCTGCCTGCCGAATTGCTTCGGCATCGAGGATGGTTGCCCGCTTGTCTCGCTCGGCCTTCATCTGTCGGCTCATGGCCTCGGTGATATCGCGCGGTGGATCGATCCGCTGCATCTCGACGCGATTCACTTTGACGCCCCATTTGTCGGTGGCCGTATCAAGAACATCGCGAAGTTGCCCGTTCACTTCGTCACGCGACGACAGGCAGGAATCGAGGTCCATTTCGCCGATAACGTTTCTTAGATTAGTCTGGGCCAGCTTGGTGGAGGCCAGAATGTAGTTTGATATCTCGTAACGGGCCCGGACCGGATCGGTTACCTGCGCGTAGATTACGGCATCGACTTCGACATTGACATTGTCCCTCGTGATCACCAGTTGAGGCGGAACGTCCAGCACGACTTCGCGCATATCCACTTTGATCATAGTATCAAAAAACGGTACGATCATATTAAGACCGGGATCGAGCAATCGCTGGAACTTGCCCAGTCGCTCGACAAGACCTTTTTCGAACGGACGGATAATCCTTACAGACATTGCCACTGTGATGAACACAAGCACCACAAAGGCGACGATCGGCAATATAATGGGGTTCATGATCTTCTCCTTTATTTCTCAGTCCTGCTTTTTCTCTACATGAACTTTGGTGCCACTGATAGACAATACGGTCACTTTGCTGTCAATAGCGATTTGTTCGTCAGCGACCGCGGTCCACACTTCACCCTCTAGCTGCACCTGCCCCCCGAGGTCTTTGTCGATCGCTTTTGTTACCAGTCCAACCTTGCCTATCAGGGCGTCGACATTCGACTTTTGTGGAGATTCTTTGGTGATTCGTTTGGCCAGAATCCGGGTAAAAGGCAGGAGCACAATCGACACCAGGGCAAAAACACTCGCCTGCATGTAATAGTTTTCCGGGGAAACATACGCGCCGACACCGCCGGCCAACGATCCCGCAACGAAACAGGCAAAGATAAGCGTCGGCGTTGCTAATTCCAGAATCAGAAAGACGACCGCCGCTGCTACCCATATCCATACTATTCCCGGCATGTTTGCTCCTTTTTCAATGAGCGATTTCCCCTTGTGGGCAATCTACGCTCCGACTATACTACTTCCCAATGCCAAACTTATTCATTCAAATCAATTCGCAGAGTTATGAACGATCTGTTCTATATCTGTTGTCAATAGCTTATCCAAGTAGTCAGTCGATCATTCCAAGCCAACGAAAGACTAACTTGTGACAGCGGGAAGACCTTATGGGATGTTCGCATCGGTATATGATAAGATGGGTGCCGATGAACACTCAATTCGCATGGTCGAGTATACCGGCAGGATTCTGCGGCGGTTCAGGATACACCCTGCTACCTGTCTTGACCTCTGCTGTGGAACGGGAACCGCCATTGAGCGGTTGCTCGATTTTGGTCTCGACATGTCGGGTCTTGACCGCAGCAAAGAGATGCTGGCAATTGCTGCGAAAAAACTGCGTGGCAATAAGGTCACGCTCTATCGCAAAGAACTTCCGAAATTTCGCATCCCCCTCGGGAGTCGGGCCGACAAATGCGTAACCTTTGATTTGATTACCTGCTATTACGACTCACTGAACTACCTGCGAAACCTGACCGAGCTTAAGACAGCCTTCCGGTCGGTGCGCTCGCACCTGAAACCGGGCGGCTGGTTCATCTTTGACATGAACACCCCCGAGGCGTTAAAGATACTTTGGAGCGGGCAAGTGTATGCTGACAGCAGGGAGGACCTGGCCTGGATATGGAAGAACGAGTATTTCCCCAAAGCCAAATCAGCCTTCTTACACACTACTTTCTTTGTCAGAAAAGGCAAGCTGTGGGAAAAGTTTGAGGAACATCATTACGAGCGAGCATATAGCAACGCCTTAATCCGCAAACAGCTTCTGTTGGTTGGTTTTCAGGTGAAGGGATTCTATCGCTGTTTCAGTTTCGAACGTGCAAGAGCGGCCGATTATCGAATCTGTGTGGTGGTCCGACGACCATCGCGATAGTTGCGAGTTGTTGTATGCTCGGCAGACCTGCCGACAGCCTCTTACACGCCTCAGGTGAAACCGCTATCACATTTCGGACGGCCACAAGGCAAATCCGACGATAGACCATTGCCGGTCGATGCAGCGAAGACCGAGAGTTGTTTTGTGAAACTGTGGCCTTTGCAGTTCGGGCAATTCACTGCCTGATCGTCCGACGTAACCAATTCCTCGAACGGCTGATTACAGTCGTTACAACGATACTCAAACAACGGCATCAGCTTTTCCCCTCTCGCTTTTCATCCATCGACATGACCAGACCGGCCAACCCACCCATCGTGCTCGTCACGTAGGGGTTACACATCACTTGTCAGGTAGCCCCGCAGGCCGCATAGACCAGCGACAGGCCGAAGCCCATCAACGTACCAACGGCCGTAAACAGGGCTGTTCGCTTTACTTTGCTTGTTGCCACTGTATTCAACTAGATCGCCTCTTTCATGATTGTAACGAGAGTCTCTTCGACTTTTGCAGCCATCTCCTCAAGACCGGAATCCGGGAGCATTTGCGAGATAACAGATGGGCGGGCGAGGGTAACAATCGTTTTCCCGCTATCCTCGTACACACTGTAACGACAGGGCATAAAGAGCGACACATTGACGTCCTTGTTCAGCGCCTCATTGGCAAACCCGGCGTTGCACACTTCGATAATTTTGAGCGGTCCGCGCTCGAATCCTTTTTCGGCCAGTGTTGCCTGAACGTCGTGTACAGCTAATACTCGGAACTGGTGTTTTGGGGAAATCGTCTCAAGATTCTGAGCTACAGTAGAAAACGGTTTATCCGACTCCAGCCGGTAAGCTATATCATTTTGTGTTGCGGTGTGCATATTGGTCTCCTCCATCTTAAAACCGATCGTTTTCTTTTGTCTTGTCATCGCCCGTGAGTACAATGATTGTTAGTCAAAACGGGCGACTGCTACTATTACAACCGGAAATAGTCCTGCATGTTCACTTCAAAGCCGCGAGGATGATATTCCCCCTTCTCCTTATTCAATACGTAGTCGCCGACATATTTGCCAGATGCAATCAGGCCGATGACTTCTGTGAGGCGGTCAATCTCATCTTTAGTATTATACAAACCGAACGACATTCTAATAGTGCCAGGAAGATGTGAGCGGTCACGCGAGAGGATCTGTTGCTCCATCGTGTGCGAATCCTCGTCGCTAACCTTGAGCAAACACTTTACGTATGTGTGGGCGCAAAAACAGCCGGACCGAACCCCGATTGCCCCTTCGTAGTTAAGTATGGCTGCTGCCAGTGCATGCGGAACACTTTCGATGTTCATTGAAATAACGCCCAGTCGCGAGCTGGCCTGCTCTGCATCCATACAGCCATAGAGAGTAACATTGGGAATCTGCTTGAGTCGATCCAGAGCGTAGGTGGTCAGTTCGGACTCATGCCGGATGATCTCATCCCACCCGATCGCCTGAAACAGCTTGATCGCTTTGGCCAACGCCACAACTCCAATGATATCCGGCGTTCCCGCCTCTTCCTTTTCGGGCAGATCGGTCCAGTATGCCTCTTCGAGTGTTACAATGTCTACAACACCACCCCCGACCTCTTCCGGGTCTCCCTGCTCGAAGGTCTCTTTGTCGCCGACCAGCACACCAATTCCAAACGGCGCATACATTTTGTGGCCGGAAAAAACCAGGAAATCCAATCCGTGCACCGGATCATCCGATTTCATACTGACCGGTCTGTGCGGCACTAGTTGGGCAGCGTCGACCAGAATCTTTGCTCCTGCTTCGTGTGCCTTGCTCGCGAAGAAATCAAGGTCGTTGATGAATCCGGTCACATTGGAGGCGCCGGTAATGGCGACGAGCCTGACCGACTTTCCGAACCGACTAAGCAGGTGAAGATAATTGTCTTTGGAGATAGTGCCGTCATCGTTCAAACCAATATGTTCGACCCTTCCCGCGCGTCGCCACGGAAGCTCGTTGGAATGGTGCTCCATCATAGTGGTCAGAATGATATCGTTGCGAGCAAAGGGCATCCGGTTTGCCAGCTTGTTGATTGCCTCGGTTGAGTTCTTTGTAAAGATGACGACTTGGTTATCCAAATTGGCGCCGATAAACTCAGTGACAGTTTCACGAGACTGTTCAAAGACCCAGCTGGATAGTTGAGACTTGAAACCGGTGCCTCGGTGAACGTTAGAGTACCAGCGAAGAAAAGACAGTACCGCGTCGGCAATCGGCTGAAAGGTGGGAGTTGACGCCGCATTATCGAGGTTAATATATTTCTGCAGTCCACTCAGCGTGGGAACCAACTCATCAGCGCCGATAAGCAATTTCGGCAGGTCGGTAATTGAATAGTTGTCAGTTTTGGACTTAGCGTCAGTTACAGTCGCCATATGTTCAGACCACTCCGTTCCTATTTGTATTATTTAATCAATATATAGAATAGACCGGAGGAAGAAAAGCGTGGATCAGCAGTCGGCCACAGCTCGAATGGACTTAAGATACCGGGCGGCCCACTGCTCCCGCATGTGGTGGCGGGTTACATGTTGGCGG
This sequence comes from Candidatus Zixiibacteriota bacterium, assembly GCA_046754125.1. Taxonomy (GTDB): domain Bacteria; phylum Zixibacteria; class MSB-5A5; order GN15; family FEB-12; genus JBHHVC01. The sequence continues at coordinate 5,592 of JBHHVC010000048.1, read as the reverse complement.
TACTGGCGTCCCAGTCGTTCGCCATCTATTTGGCCATTCTTGAGTTTGAGAATCAGTTCGCTCAATACTTCCGGTTGATCGGGAGGATACATCAACGCTCCACCGGCCAGTTCCAATTCCCTTATGGCTTCGCCTTCTCGCGAGCCGAATATGATCGGCCGTCCGGAGGCCATGTATTCGAAGAGCTTACAGGGAAATGTACCCTTGGTAATGGGAACTTCCTTCAGACTTTCCACCAGAACGTCGCTGGCATTAAGAAAATAGGGAACGGTCTCCAATGCCTGCAAACCGATGAATGCGACGTTTTTTAGCCCGTAGTCCCTAACCATTCCCTCTAAGGCTGACCGTTTTTCACCGTCGCCGGCAAACACAAAAAAAATGTCCGGCTCGTCGACTAAGTGACGTGCCGCTTCAATAACAGCCTCAAGTGAATGGGCCCAACCGAGCGTCCCCGAGTATAACACAAGGAACTTCTTTTCCCAGCCGAATCGAGCACGGATACCGTTCGACCCGACCTGACAGAAGTTGCGATTCACTCCTGATTTCACTGTAACTACCCTTTGCCTCGGTACCCCGATAGCCGTCATAAAGTCCGCAATTCCATCGGTAACAGCTACAATTAGGTCAGCCTTGTGATAGAGCTTATGCATGATAAACCGGAGAGTCCGAGTGAACATGGACTGTTTAAGATTACCGAAATCCTCGCTGGACTCCGGCTGCAAATCTCGTACTTCGATAACGAACTTGGTTCTTCGTATACGGGCTATCATCCAGCCGACCACCGCCGATGTAACTGGTGGAGTGGAGGCAAGAACCAAACCAAAATCCTCCCGTACTCTGAACGAGTTTATCAGGGTTGTCATCAGGAAAGTGATGAATCCCACCATCCGTTTTGTAGGCTGACTGTTTGCAGCTGGTACGACCCAGCTTCGGTAGACTTTGACTCCGTCTATTTCCTCGGAGAAGAAGAACTTGCCACGATATTCCTCGGGAACCACTCCGTCCGGATAGTTCGGAATAGCCGTCATTACAGACACATTTTCGCCCTCGGCTGCGAAATATCGAGAAAACTCCCACAGTCGCCGAACGGCACCTTTTTCCGGCGGAAAGTGCTGCGTAATGACTAGGATCTTCATAACTCCTTGCGAGTCTACTCGGTTTGAGCGCCAGTAGCAAGGTTTTTTCTCCAGGGTTGCCCTTTTTGCCCACCTCAAACGAAATGTATTTCGTGAACGATTATCCTCTTGACACAAAGAACTCCGACCCATATGATCCGCCGTGGAGTGCACAATACCGGGACGATAACCGGTAGTCGTGTGTATAAGAGACGAAACGGAGTAGAAAAGGGGTTGAAAGATGCGCTATCGATTGCTGACAAAAACAGGTCTGGTTGCTGCCTTTGTTCTATCTTTTGGACTTGTTTCGGCAGAAGAAAAAGTCTCACATGATTATGTCGGGGCCAAGAAATGCAAGACATGCCACAAGAAGTACTTTAAGGCCTGGTCCAAAACAGGCCACGCCAAAGCGTACGACCTTCTTTCCGACGAGGAGAAAAAGAACGAAGAGTGCGTCGGATGCCACATTACCGGAACAACTGCTAAGGGCGTACTACTGGAAGGGGTTCAGTGCGAAAGGTGTCACGGTCCAGCCTCTGACTATAAATCGATGAAGATCATGAGCAAAAAGAAATGGAAGGCCGACCCGGAAAAGTACAAGAAATTGGCTGTTGAAGCGGGATTGCTATATCCGACCGAAGAAACTTGTGTGGAATGTCACAACAAGAAAAGCCCAAACTACAAGGAATTCAAGTTCGCAGAACGGGTAAAAAAGGTTCATCCGATTTCTGCGGATACAACGGGAAAATAGCTACTACGACGAGTTTCTCCCTCAAACGACAAAAAGCGACCACTGCGGTCGCGTTTTTTGTGGGAGCCGCATTTGCGGCCCCCGGCAAACTGACCCCCCGGGAGGGGCCCAGCGGGAAGGTCCGCACCGATACCCATCGCATGTTGGCCAGTGGAGTGATCAGATCTACTGCTGTGGCCATAAATCGCTGCGGCGAGAGATACGACACGATCTTCTCTTTGACCAACATGAGGCGGTGGGTCGAAATCTCCCGGGCAATAGTAACATGGGGTGTGAAACTGGCATGCGGCACAGCCCTGTTGAGACTGGAATACAGTCGGTAATACATATCGCCAAGATATCGGTTAGTTGCTATATTCCAATAGATGATCGGCGACTTCGGGTAGAAGTCGTCCAGCGATTCGAGTTGGATCAAAAACTCCTTTTGATCTTCGAGAGCTGAATGGATGGCAGCAGAAAGATCACTCACTGGACAATCAGTTTCAAACGGAAACACCAGCGTGATATGGGCCGGAACGGCATTATACTCAGGGTCAAATCGTTCACGAAGCGGGGAAATCATCGAATCGAGATCGTGAGGGAGGAAAATCACAAGCGCATATTTGTTGCTCCCTCCACCTTGGAGCCGCTCGTCATGATAACTGTAGCGCATAGTCTTCCCGGTCCCTTGAACAACTACTTGTAAAAGACTATTTCGATCCGGCGGTTCTTTGCTCGCCCTTGCGCGGTTTGATTTGAGGCAACAAAGTCAGTTTCTCCGCGTCCAAGTGCTTTCATCCGGCTTACGTTTATCCCGAGGCTGACCAGATAGTCCAGTACTCGGCGTGCTCGTTTCTCAGAAAGTTGGCGGTTGGCCAAAGTTGTGCCGATGTTGTCGGTGTAACCGTTTATATCCAGGCGTATTTCGGGGACAAAGTTCAGTAATCTACTTAACTTTTTGATCCTCTCCCGGTTTTTCGGGTCGATTTCAAAAGAACCGGGCGAGTAATCAATATTTAGAACCGTCGGGGTGGCAAGCATGGCAAGGTCGATACATCCATTGGGATCGACATCCACACCGTAAAGAGTACCCGGGCAATCGTCGAGTCCATCGGCAACGCCATCGCCATCACTATCGAGCGGGCAGCCGCTTGTGTCGACAATTGCCCCAACGCGATTGTGGGGACAGGCATCGCGAAAATCAGGTAGCCCGTCAAAATCGGAATCGATGGCACAACCAAAGATATCGACCAGGCCACGCGCCCGACGGTCGGTATTGAGGCAGTCATCTATTCCGTTGCCCACTCCGTCTCCGTCCGAATCGAGAGTACAGCCATACCTGTCTACCTCTACACCCGGCGGCGTATTGGTACAACGATCAGATTCGTCCGGTATTCCGTCGCCGTCAGCATCCAAACGACTGGAGGCCTTTTTTACAGGCTCCACAGCGTCTTCGGTGCGGCGTGACCAGGCAGGATCGGAGCGCCAGGACGGACTGCTGGAAGACCCAAAATGCAGCGTAAGCCGGGCAAATGATCCAAACAGCCAGCGATGTCGGGAAGAACTGACTCCAACGGAAAATTCAGCTCCAGCACCGGTCAGGTAATCTGCATGAGCATCGAACGAAAAGGAGAACCGGCTCGATAACGGGACCTCGATTCCCGCTGACACAATTCCAAGAAGCTCGGTCGCAGCGTAGTCGATCGTCTGATCGTGAGTACCGTTCGTTTTGAGCGTCGTATCCGTTGCCGGATCGCTGATCTTCCAGATAAGCAGACCACCGCCTGCCCCAACCGAAAGCACAGGACCACCCAGCAGGCGCTTGAGCCTGTGATTGATGGTCAGACCAAGACGCGTCGCCTCAAAGGTCTGAGTAGACCCTTCTCGGGACGCGCCGCCGAAAAATGAGTTCTTGGCCGTTGAATCGTCGCTTAGCTCAAAGAAAGTAATATCCAGCGCAGCCTGCCAAGAGTTTTCAAAATTCTTTGCGAGCGAGAACCCAAAACCGTCATTGAGCCGAAGGGCTACTGAATCGCCTCCGGTCAATTTGGCTGCTGCAAAGCCATGCGCGGATATAGAAAAAGGACGATCATCCGCCGACCTTGCTGTCAAATTGCTAAGCAGAATGATGCAGGTGATCGTAGGCACGAGACGAGAGTATTTGCAAAATGATCGGAGTGGCCGGATGCCGCCGACTAACCGTGAAGCAACTGGTTCCACCATCAGTAGAGTTTTTTCACCTCTACGCCAGAGTAATAGTGGGTGAGAATATCATCAAATTCCCATCCTTTTCGTGCCAGCCCGATTGCCCCGCACTGGCACATGCCGACGCCGTGTCCGTAGCCTCGTCCCTGGAATGTGATCATCGAGATACTACCCTGCCGATCCCGCTTGATCTCCACATCAAAACGGTCCGAGGGAAGAATCAGATCCGGGTTTGAGGTACGACCGATGACCCAGCGGATTCGATCTCTCTGAAATCGGTAGACATCGTTGTCAGTGCGAACAAGGAGTTTCGAAATGCGTCCACCCGGAGTACGCTCTTTGATAATCAGATCTTGTATAGTGTCAATTTTGAGGTCTCTACCCCTGTCGCTTGATAGATACTGCTCAATCCTCCCTCGAAGTTGTGGCTCAGTGAAGTGCTCCCTCCAGACATAATACTTGGACCAACGACAGGCGCCACTATCGGCAACCGCACGAAGATACGGAGATTCCTTACGGTCCCATACATGCGAAATATCGTCGGTCATACCGCCACAAGTGGAATGATAATACGCGTTTATAAACTTCTCCTCAAAGGTGATAACATCCCCAGCAGTGGCGTCGATAGCGTGGTTGGTGAGCTTATTCTCGGCGGAAGCACCGTTGTAAACCTGATCAATGATACTAGACTTCACATCGTACGGCTTGTCACCATACTGTTCAAGGTGCGCAATCGCATAGGTCCTTGCAGCGACCGCCTGCGCCTTGACCGCCTCAATTTCTTCCTCCGACCGTTTGCCAAGCTCCGGAGGAACTACGCCTCGCAGGTAATCTTCCATGTACACGATATTGATGAGTTGGACATTTCCTTCCTTGGGCAGACACTTAATAATTCCTCGCCACTTACCCTTACTGTACCGCACTCGGTTGCCGGCGCCCCGCGGTATGACATTCACCTCGTCCAGACCGGCCATGATTTCTGTCCCCTTGTGATTGTAAATGCGAAGATGACGGGTATCGCTGGTCACCTCTATTGGCTGAGATGCAAAAAATACATCCTGTTTCCCATTGGCGATGCACTCTATTGAAAACGATCCGTCGGCGCTCAGGACTGCCTCGGATTCCAATTCTCCCAGCAGCACGCGAACAAACGGCACACGAATATAAGTGCCGCTTGATTCCTCTTTCAGTCCCGGAACAGTAGCGCAGCTATAGACAAGCACGACCAGCAGTATCCCCGTTCCGAAGCGGGCAGCGACTTGTATCGTTCGTCTAAGAGTCACTCACATATGCCTTATGTCCGTCATCGTTTTCCGGGTGGCTGGACGACATGTCCGCACACCGGCAAATCTGACTGTGTCGCTCGCTTCCGGGTGCATCGCATGAGCGGTGCTGAACGCAAACAAGCCTCTGCCATAACTGCGTAAGACACCGCTTCCAGCCGGTCGCCGTCAATTCCAAGTTCATCTACTAACCGAACTTCCATATCCGGCAAGTAGTGCCGTAATCTGTTTACGAAATAGATGTTCTTTCGCCCCCCAC
>JBHHVC010000047.1:0-15092 GCA_046754125.1 Candidatus Zixiibacteriota bacterium | reverse complement strand
CTGGTACGCCATAGTGACAGTAATTCTCGTAATCTCGAAACCATAGCGAGCAACGCCGTCGGGGTATATGTACTGTGAGAATAGCTCTTTCGCCATTTGCTGATACTCTTGCAGCAGTGACGGTTCAACTATTATATGGCCGATATCCACTACCAGGTATATACGATCGTTATTGCAAAACCGCTGGAGCAGTGTGTGATTATCGCGTTTGAACGGGTGAAGCTGGTCAATTGATATGAGATGTAGCTGCGGGTCGGCGCTCAAATGAAGAATTCGGCGATTGGAGTCGAACTCGTAGTGATCTCACTGTTCTCGAGGTCTTTTGTTATCACGAGCTGTCAATCTCTCAGCAATGCAGTTTATCCCCTGTTGAAATTGTCGGCAGAATCCACCGGCGCTAAAGACCGGTCTTGAGCCTCTGTGGGATAGAGATTCCGTGCCTTTTGCCAAAGCACTCTTGGCAGCTATCAGGAGTGGCTCCCCCTTTTTTCTTGCTTTGTGCCGCTGTATTGCCTAATACCGCAATATGTTTCGCCTCGTTGCCAGCGATCTGGCCAAGCGCTTTGGCCATCGGAGAGTTTTCTCTCGCATAGATATCGATCTTGTTACGGGGAAATCATTGGCTGTCGTAGGGCGCAATGGGTCCGGGAAATCGACATTGCTCAAAATCCTTCTTTCCTTGCACCACCCGGATCAGGGTACGGTGAAGTATTTTCGAGGCGATGAAAATCTCAGTCGCCAGCAGGTTCTCCCACTAGTCTCGTTCGTGGCGCCTTATCTTAACCTCTACGACTACCTCAGCGCCGAGGAGAATCTGCGTTTTTTTGCGACTATGGCAGGGATCAATCTAACCGGCAAGGGTGTGGACGAAGTGTTGGAGCGTGTTGGACTTCAAGGGAGGGGGGCTGATCATGTGGCTGGCTACTCCTCTGGAATGAAGCAACGACTCAAATACGCGCTGGCACTGGTGAAAAAGCCGGCATTTCTCTTTCTGGACGAGCCATCTGCCAATCTGGATGCGGACGGAAAGGTCGTTGTGGAGGAAATAATCGAACAGAGTAGGAGTGACTGCATAATAGTCGTTGCAACCAATGAACCGGAGGAATACTGTTTTGCCCGAGAGCAGTGTCGGCTCGATCAGTAAGGCATATGCTGTGCTCGCCAAAGATGTGCGGCTTGAGTTGCGGACAAGATATGCCTTGAATGCAATCCTGATGTTTGGGATTACCACTCTGGCAGTTGTTTCGTTCTCGCTTGGTCAGAGCGGTCTTCCGCCGAAACTGCTGGCAGCACTCTTCTGGATAGTTATGTTTTTCTCGGCGATGTCCGGACTTGCACAGGTCTTTGTCCGTGAGGAAGAAGCCGGGACAGCGATGGCGCTCAGGCTGGGAGCAGACCCCAACCCCATATTCATCGGCAAGCTGTTTTTCAATCTGGGATTGCTGACGGTAATGAGCTGTATCGTGACGCCCATGTTCTTTATCCTGACCGACGCTCCGACCGAGAATATTATTGCATTCCTTCCGGTACTTGCTTTGGGAGTGATCGGCTTGTGCGCTGCCACTACTATGATTGCAGCGATAATCGCCCGGGCATCGGTGAAGGGGGCGCTCTTTTCCGTTCTGTCGTTTCCAGTCCTTATGCCCCTGTTGCTAATCCTGGTCAGGGCAACAGACAGGATTCTCGAGGGGAGTGGTATCGGTGGGATAGCATCAGAACTACAGTTTTTGGTTGCCTATGCTGTCATAATGGTGACGCTTTCGGTCCTTCTGTTCGAATTTGTCTGGCAGGATTGATGCAGCTTGTGAAAAAAGGACCAAACTGCCAAATAGTGTTGTGTTTTTACTCGTATGGTGTATAATTGGTTACAAAGAAATGAGAGAATGACGAGGTCTTGAAGATGTGGTGGAAATTGCTGTTATTTGCGGGAATGTCCGGCATGATAGTATTGAGCTACCTGACCCCTGCGCCTCAGAGTCAGATCGGTGAAGCAAGCCGGATTTTCTACTACCATATTCCGCAGGCGTGGATTTGTGTCTTGGCTTTTGCCATGTCTATGGTCTTTTCTATTCGGTACCTGAAGACACAGCAGATCGTTGACGATGACCGCGCGGTCGAGGCGGCCCGGCTCGGATTCATCTTCTGTTTGCTGGCTACAATTACGGGATCGGTTTTTGCAAAAGTCACCTGGGGTTCGTTCTGGAACTGGGATCCGCGAGAGACCTCGATCTTCATCCTGTTGCTCATATACGGAGCCTATTTTGCATTGCGAAGTGCGGTGGATGTGGAACAGCGCAGGGCTTCGTTGGCTGCGGTCTATTCGATCTTGGCATTCGTTACAGTGCCGTTTTTGATCTTTGTGATTCCGCGCATAACACCTTCGCTTCATCCCGCCGATTCGATTGTAGACAAGAATATGAAATTCACTATGGGGCCTGTGGTGAGAACGATCTTTTTCTCGTCCCTGGCTCTCTTCACCGGTTTGTACTTCTGGTTTTTTCGACTGGGTCGCCGGGCACAACTGCTCGAAAGGCTTGTTGATCAGGAGGAGATATAAATGGACGGCAATTATGTAGCAATGGTGGTCACGCTGGTAGTGTGGGCAGGCCTGTTTATAGCGATGATTCGTGTCGATAAGCGGATTAAGAAGCTTGAGGAGAAACAGAAATGACAGCGAAGTATATTATTGGCGGAGTTATCATAGTAGTCTTTCTGATATGGGGCACGACGGCGTTTTTGAAAACTACCATTCAGTACGTGCCGATAGAGCAGGCGATTTCTGCCAAGCAGAAAGTCCAGGTAATGGGGAAGATCGACTTTGACGTTGTAAAATACAATGCCGATGAGTCTCGTCTGGAGTTCGCAATCTATGACGCGGAAGCATCCGACATGGACGGCGCCCAGCGAATGGATGTTGTCTATCACGGCGTGGTCCCGGGCAATTTTGATCAAGCAACTTCGGTGGTGCTCAAGGGGATGCCGAAGAACAGTGTTTTCGTCGCTGACCAGATGCTTGTGAAATGTCCTTCGAAATATCAGGGCGAGGGTTCGGACGACTATCGCGATATGCGAGAACATGAAGAAGCGGTCTCCCCAACGGGAACCTGATCATGATTACCGGTGAGGTTGGCCGGTTGCTGATAGTTCTGGCAGCGGCGACCAACATTATCGTCCTATTCGCCTTTTCTCGTGCGGCTCGCGGCGATCAATCGTACTTGTTGCTGGCCCATCGGGCCTATCATGTGTTTGTAGGATTGGTGATAGCTGCGGCAGGCTTGCTGTACTACCTGTTCTTCTCGCACGATTTTTCTTTCCAATACGTTTACGAGTATTCGGATCGGTCTTTGCCGTTTTTCTATCTTGTGTCATCCTTTTGGGGAGGGCAGGAGGGAACGTACTTGTTATGGCTCCTGCTGAACGGACTATTCGGGTATATTATTCTTCGCCGTGCCGGGCAGTACAAATGCTGGGCGATGGTCATATACTCTACGATCAACATGTTTTTCTTGTCTATCCTGATGAAGCTGTCGCCGTTCGCCTTGATGTCGTATGAGGCTGTTGATGGGGCCGGGCTGAATCCGCTGCTCCAGGACCCCTGGATGGTCATTCATCCCCCGGTGGTTTTTGTCGGCTATGCGATGTCATCAGTGCCGTTTGCCATCGGTATGGCTGCTCTTATTCTCAACGACTACTCAGGATGGCTTAAGCGCGTATTTCCGTGGGTGGCTGTCACTGCGCTCACACTGGCCGCAGGGAATATTCTGGGCGGCTACTGGGCTTACAAGACCCTTGGCTGGGGGGGTTATTGGGGATGGGACCCGGTAGAAAATTCATCGTTCATACCCTGGTTTGTATCGCTGGCCGCCGTGCACGGACTTGTCATTGAGAAACGATCGGGAGCATTCAGAAGGATCAATCTCTTGCTGACCGCGTTCGTCTTTCAGCTCGTGATATACGGAACATTTCTGACCCGCAGTGGCGTCCTTGCCGATTTTTCGGTTCACAGCTTTGTCGATCTGGGGATCAACAACTACTTGATCGGGTTTATGCTGTTTTTTCTGGCGCTGACTCTGGTGTTGTTTCTTTTGCGTGCCAAGCGTATAGAAAGTGCGGTCCTGAGTTACAATTTCTATGGCAAGGAGTTCATGCTCTTTGCAGGAATGTTGTTACTGTTCTTGTTTTCGATGGTTGTCCTGGTATGGACTTCGCTTCCCTTGATTACGTCGGCGTTCAGCAAAAATCCAAGCGCTGCTAATCCTGTAACATACAACAGCTTTGCCATACCTTTTGCAATCATCTATGCATTGATGCTGTCTGTTTCGCCGTTCGCCACCTTTCACGGTTTTTCCCCTCGCAATTGGCGGGTTAAGCTGGCTATTCTGATCGCAGGCGGCATGTCGATAGGTTTTGGGTTACTGTACTGGTTGTTGGGGCAGTCGGCTCAGACCGGATTACTAGTGGCTGTTATCGTAGTTGTCGCCGGTATGTTCTGGCTGAAGTCGGATGTCAGGTGGCGGCTCGTGCCTGGATTCAGTGCGTTCGTTTTGGTCGCCGGCTTCGCTATTTCAATGGGACAAAGAGATTATTTGTTTACCCTCTTCTTTGCGACCGCTACCATGGCAGCTGTTGCCAACCTTGCATCCTTGTCTGGATTCCTGCCACACCGATGGAAACTGATGGGAGGGGAGTTGGCCCATTTCGGATTCGGCCTGATGCTCCTCGGCATACTAGGATCGTCGGCATTTGACGACAGCACAAAATTGGTTTTGCCGCGGGGAGTGGAGAACGATGCATACGGGTTGACAATCTCCTACATGGGAATGGAGCACGACATCGGCTACCAAAAGAATGAACTAGTTTTGTCCGTGTACGATGGGTTTTCGACTCATGAAGCTCGTCCGCAGTGGTACTATTCTGAGCGACAGGACGGCTACATGAAGAAGCCGCATATTGAGCGCAGCATGATGTACGACCTTTACTTTGCTCCGGAGCAGGTCCAGCAGTTGAAGAACTCCAGAGAGGTGCGTTTCGATAAAGGCCAGACCAAAGAAGTCGAAGGATATACGCTCACATTCGTTGGATACGATGTGAACCAATCGCACGATGTTGGGGAAATGGGGGTAACAGCGCGGTTCGAGTTGGATCATGCTGGCTCAACGAGCGATCTGTCACCGGCTGTAATGATAAAGACGGACGCCGAGGGACAAACACGATCCGACCTGACGCCCGCCAAGTTCGGAGACAGCAGCCAATATGCTCTGAGCGTCAAGCACATCAGTGCCGACGATGGAACTGTTGTGGTCTCTATTGCGGGCTTGAAAGATGCAGGCCCTCCCGATCAGTTGATTCTCGATATTACCAAGAAACCCGGAATCAACCTTGTCTGGATAGGTACTACGCTGATAATGCTCGGCTCTGCAATTCTCTTTGTGCGCCGAAGAGAGGAAATGAGGATATAGATGTTCCGTTCATTTCGAGGAGAAGGCAGGTAGTGTTTATTTCTTTCAGGTCGGTGATGAAATATGAGGTAGCGATGGTATTGGGCATCATCGGGATGCTCTGCTTTTCCGTGACGCGGGCGACAACAATACCATTTTATCCGCACCGTGGCATTGTCGAGGTCGATGTCTTGCTTGAAGGCCATATTGAGGGGCGCTTTGGTATCGACACCGGCGCCGACCGTTTATACATTAACAGGGATTTCGCAGAGCGTAACGATATGAGCCTCGGCATAATCGGGCAACAACGCAAAGTTGTCGGCATCAAGGGAACAAGCGATGCGCAGTCAGTGGCCGTGCATTCACTCGCGATCGGGGACGAACGATTATACGATTTGGTCGGGACGGCTATTGATATCCCGTCGCTGATTGAAGATACCAGTGCGGGGCACCCGGATGGTCTGATCGGCTATGACATTCTCAGGCGGTTTTACGTAACAGTCGACTTCCCGGCCAGCCGCCTAGAAATGTATAGTCATGAACCGACATTTTTCGGCAGTGATACGTACAGCACTACCGACTTCGACATCAAACGCAATAAGATCATAGTCGATGTAATTATCAACGATAGCATTCCAGTGCCAATGCTTTTGGACTATTGCGCGTCGTATAGCGCTGTAACTCCCGAACTGGCGACACGGATCGATCTGACAGCAAAGGCAGGGCAAGTGGCGCGTGTCTCGCAAATGCGAGTTGGCAACTCGCTGGCTACTTCGAATGTGGCCGTTACTGTGAGCGATCTTAGCAGACTCTATGCATCGCTGCGCGGACGACCGTTCGAGGGGATCATCGGATACACGTTCTTGTACCATCATAAGATCACAATCGACTATAGACGCAGTCGGATTTACGTGCACGGGGAATAATCGAATCAGGTTCCTTGACGACTTGGATCGCGCTGTCGCTTGACAAGTGCCGAACTTACCGCTATACTCAGGCTTAACATCGTTATGGTGCCGTCAATGTTGACGGATAATAGGGAAGACGGTGTGAATCCGTCGCAGCCCCGCTACTGTAATGGCTACTCTCCGGGCAATGTGCCACTTGTGACGACACAGGGAAGGCGCCCGAGAGAGGCTTGAGGCCACAGCCAGGAAACCTGCCATGACCGCATCAGTTAGTTGGCCGTCAGCGCGGGTTGACCGGCGGAGGTTTTTGCGTCGACGGCATCGAAGGGAGAATGCCATGAGACGCATTCTAATGTACGCGCTGTTTGCTCTGGCTGCGATGGGAAGCCGAGCAACAGCCGAACAGACGCTGCCAGATTCTGTCATAACACTCACAGACAGCATTGTTGTCACTGCCGATCGCTTTGGATCGGCTGTCGGTCGATCGGTATGGCCGGCCACAGTGCTGACATCCGAGCATTTGGCAGATCAACCATCTATTGCAAGGGCGCTCGACGGGCGAGCGGGGATCGATATTCGTTCGTACAACGGTGACGGTTCGCTCTCGACCCTCAGTAACTGGGGGGCGTTCAACCGGCACGTGCTTCTACTGTATGACGGAAGGCCGGTGAAAGACTACTCGCTTGGAGGATTTAACCTTTCGGAGTTCAGCCTCGACGAGCTTGAGCGGATTGAAATCGTCAAGGGTCCGCAATCGGCGATCTATGGCTCGGACGCTATCGGAGGAGTAGTCAATCTCATTAGCTCGAGCTCCTTTGGCGATCGGATTGGGATTACTACGCACTACGGCAGTTTCGGCCTGCACCAGTATCGTCTGGATGGGTCCTACCGGCTCGGACGTATCGGACTCAGCGGCTCTGGCGAGTTTCATGCAACCGATAATGGGCGAGACAATGCCGGGGTGGAGCGAAACCTGATGGGATTTCGGACCGACTATCTGTCGCGGGACGCTCGACATCATATTACCATATCGGGACGATTCTTCAAAGACAGTCTTGGTGTACCAGGGCCGGTTCCTGATCCGACATCGGTGCCGGTGTACGGCAGCGGTGAATCATTCAGTCTGACCTCATTTCAGGAAGACGAGAACTACTCGGTCGACGGACATTATACTTTCAATGATAACCAATATGGCCAGGTTCGAGTGGACATGTTCTGGGAGAAGAAGAATCTGGACTACCGGTCGTTATACAACTACCAGTTTGGGTATGTCGCCTTGATCGATTCGTCAGGGATGCCCTTCGACACAACTTTCGGCAGGGACTCTGTTGACGTGCACAGTGGGTCCTCCTATGATAAGCGATCGGCAGGGGTCAATGCCCGCTACAAGTTCGAACGCAATCGCTATTCCCTATCCGGAGGAGTCGACTTTTTGTCGGGAGGCCTTCGAAGCGAATCTAACGACAGTTCCCGGGCGACTACCATCGGCGGACCATTTGCAGGCGGCCAATATGTCTTCACTTCCGCCAATAGCTGGAGTGCTGGCCAGGATCAGGTCGATTTCTGGTCGGCCGGTACTGTTCGACCGGGTGGCGTGGTTGGTCTGAGCTATGGCGGTCGTCTTCAGTTTGTGAAGAACCGAACTGTCCAGCCCTCGTACAATGTCGCCCTAAGCTGGGAAGTATCGGAGGGAGTATTCTATTCGATGGGATACGGATACTCATTCAGGCTGCCCACTCTGGCGGAACAGTTTGCCAGAGACATCTGGACTACAGGAAGTGATGACTTGGATCCGGAAATAGCTCGGACCTACTCTGCAACGATCCGGACCGATCTTTCGGGACAGGGTGAAATACGAGTGACGCTTTTCAGGCAGAGAATAGAATCTCTGATCCAGTATGATTTTACGGTCTTTCCAGCACTACCGCAGAACAGGGACGAGCTTAGATCGGACGGTGTAGACGTCAATCTGGCCCACCGGATAGGTTGGCACCTCGACGCCGAGTTGTCCGGCGTATGGCAGAGTGCCCGTCAGACCAGGGACGCCAACGGCCATGCATTAGCGGCGGATTTCGTTCCGGAACTGAAGTGGAGAGCATTTGTCCGAAGTTCATGGGGGCGATACGGTGGAGATATCTCTCTGGCCCATACATCAGACAGGACCCTTTTGTATACCCTTGGGGGACTAAAGACGATAGAGAGCGTTTACGAGCTCGATGTTCGCCTGTCTGCGAGAATAACCGAGTTGGTGCGTCTGAGTCTGGGATTGTACGATCTGACCGATCAAGCAAGGGCCGACCAGTTTGGGTTTTCGCCCCTAGACAGAGATTATCCGGGGCTGGGAAGGCGGGCTGTCATTACTCTTCGCGCCGGCATAAGATGAATGATGGGCGAGATTGAAGGCAGATGTTCAGGGGCAATGATTGTAGTTATACAAGATGGACTGGGTGTGGTTTGAGAACGACGCCACTTTAGTTTAATTATTTGTGAGAACATCTTTGATTAGTCAGCGTTTAATGTATATTGACTCGCTAGTTCAGTCCGCCTTCGCCAAAACTCGATAGTCTTGTTTCGCGGAGGCTGGAAAGTACAAACGGACAGGACAATAACGACTGACAACACATTGTGTAAGCGATGCTGTGGCGAAGGCATCGAGTTGCCGATAAATGACTACAGGGGACGACAGCCCTCTGAACCGACAGCATCTAAAAGGGGAAAGAATGAGTCTTTGGCATTTTGAATACTCGTTTGAGTTAGACGAAGAAACCAGAATCGTGCATGGCAAGATATACGGAGTCTGGAGAAAAGAGACTGCCGAGGCATATCGTGAGGAACTGAAGGAAGCGGTGAAGCCCCTCATTGACAGGCCGTGGGCAAAGCTGATGGACTTATCCAATTGGAAAACAGCGTCGCACGATGTAATAGCGATCATCGGCGACCTCAACGATTGGTGCCGCAATCACAACATGGCCTGGACAGTTTATGTCATCGATAACGCAGTCACTATGAAGATGCTCCGGCAGATGTTCGATAGCGGGAAGTACAAAGAGGTTGCGGCTACCGTTCGCACTCGTCAGGAGGGGGTTCGCTTCCTGGCAGAGCACGGTTTTCTGGTCAGCCCGGAATCCGGGGGTTCGAAGGAGCTTTTCAAAAACTGAGCCAGCCCCAAGGCAGTATTTGCGCACCGGACCATCCCTGCTCCTGGCATAACGTGATTGCTCCAGCGACTCGGGACAGTTGAATATCTCGACCAGTATCGAGTATTGCTTATAGGAGGTCTGCAATATGAATGTGATTCGCTTCGCAAATGAACGCATGAGAAGATTGAGCCTGCTCGATCTCAAGCTGCTTCAGGCAGTGGGCATGTGCATCGCCCTCATTTTCGCCAAGATATGGCCTGAGATTCTGGATGTTAGCTTTAGCTGGCTGGCCGGTTTGGTCGTCTTATTGAGCTTGCGACCGTTATATGTTCTGCTCGCGAAAGGTCGGTAGATACACCTGCGGCCGAACTACCTGGCTGTTTGGTGCAACCAGTGCGGTTTGACACCGTATGAATCTGACTGTGTTTACAGAGAGTCTTTATGGGGATAATGAGCAAAGGAGGCCGCGAATATGCATGACCAATCAAGCATGTCACAAAAGCCGGGTGGGCAGCGAGAAATGAGAGAGAACTGGTGCTATTGTCCGACCGGTTCAGGGATCGGAGGCGGCGTTCTTCTGGTGGGGCTTGGCCTGTACTTTCTGGTGAGGGAGACGGGGTGGATCGATATTGACCTACCCCTTTGGCCTTTGGTATTGGTCTTTATTGGAGTTGCGATCATCTTCCGAGGCCGTAGACGGACTAGACAGGACGATTGGCCGGGACAGTCCCAATAGCGGGCCCGTAAGCCGTTCGGCGTACAACCCGGGCAACCTACATTCAAGGCCGGTCAAGAACAGACGGACCGATCCCGTAAAGGACCGGCCCGTTCTTTTCATTTCGTCGGCAGCTAAGGGCAGCTTACCAGTGTTGGCGTCGTTCCAAAGAGCCAGTCGACATTGAATGTCAGGTCCACAATGTCGGGTAGACTGTTATTACTTCCATCGCCGTTGACGTCAGCCTCCTCTCGGCAGGGGATATAGGGTGTGATACCAAACAGGAAATCGACAATTGTTGTCAGATCGACGATATCCAGATCGAAACCGTCGCCGTTGACATCACCGCGCGTACCCTGGCAGCACTTGCAGACCAGCAGTTGAAGATTGTCAGCGAGACCTTCAAACATCCAGCCAGCACCGCCGATACGGATTTCCGTGATGTTGTCGGGGTCGACCAGTTCGGTGTTGAGGTTCCAGTTGTTGGCAACCCAGGTACCGGCAGTCACCTGCTGCCCTGTTACGACCCCGTTTGCGCCTACTGGTTTGTGGTCTGGAATGGGATCAGTTGACGCGTCGCTCCATTCGAACCATCCCCACTGCCAGTAGCGGCTGGTTCCGGCGGTGTCAATGTAATCGATCCTGAGCGTTACGGGATATTCCCAGTCATCGGAGGTCGTGCCAGAGCCGCCGAGGCTGTGAGATACTACCTTAGTATCAAGGCTCAGCACCGAACAGGAACATGAAGCAATACTGAATCCAAAAGTGGGTTGGGTCATGGTCGTCCAGTCGCCACTGCTGTTGCTTCCCCGTATCCAGTGTAATGCCTGCGATCCCGGCAGGGTAGGCCCGTTGTCGGCTGCGCTGCCGATAAACGAATTCTCCGGCGGATCCCTGGTTTCGAATTTCGACCAGCTGTTCGGTATCTCGTCTCCAGTACCGTCGGGCGTAAATGATCCTTCAAAGTCGCCGTTGATCAAACGGTCGATATCTGAATCACAGCTCTCGACAGGACAACAATGGTCCATATGCGGCGCAATGACGATCAGGTCACCTACGTCAGTGGAGAAGTCGCAGTTGAAGTCGGCGCAGGGTTGCCCGGTCAGGACGACATCGGCATCTGCCTGATCAACGCAGAGACTGGCGTCGAGGTCGAGAAAGCGTGTTTCGACGTTGTTACATAGCTGGCCGTTAACAAATATGAAAGCCTCGCAAGGCGGGCCGCAGACAGACCCTGCATGGACACTAAAGTAATGAACGCCTGTAACGGGATCACATGAATCGGGGAAGACGATTGGCCATGCCGGATGCTTGCCGGGGCAGGGGATAGCTGTTGGACAGGAGCTAAAATCAAGGTAAGTGCCGAGCGTGTCACAAATGGGGTTGCCGCAACTGTCGATAACGGTGATTGTAAAGACCTCGTCCCCCAGCGGGCAGATCAACAGGCAGTTGGGAAATGTAGTGTTTGCGCACGACGGTCCGCACGGCCCATCACCACAGCAGTGTCCCAGGTGGTTTGCCCAGATAAGAGAGTCGTTTATACTGCTCGAAAAGTCGCAGTCATAGTCAGCGCACGGCCCTCCCGGTAGCCAGTCCGAATTAGTAACGCACAAATCCCCACCAGTGTCTAAGAACTTACCATCAGCAGAGCTACGTGGCGGACCGCCGGTGTCGAAGAACTTGGCGTTAGCAGAGCCGCATGGCACACCGGCCACATTGACGACCGGTTCGCAGGGGAGACATCCGTTCATTCCCGCCTTGACCGAAAAGTAGTGGATGCCTGTAGCCGCATCACAGGAATCAGGAAACACGATCGGCCACGAAGGGTGACTTCCCAGACAGGGGACAGTGGGACAGGAGCCAAAATCAAGGAAAGTGCCGCCCGGATCACAAACCGGGTTGCCGCAACTGTCCTTTACTGTAACAGTAAAAACTTCGTCCCCATTGGGGCACACGAGCAGGCATGGATCCCAAACAGCGCTATCGCAAAAGGCCGGTCCGGCCGGGCATGGTCCGGGATCACACGGGTCGTGCGGCGGGGGAGGGGTGTAGCCAGGGTCCGGGTGCTCGTGATGGACCTGGCTTCGCGAGGGCATTGCGATGACATCGTTGGCTCCGTACGCCCAGTCCAGAAGAGCACGGTCGTCGGCGGTGACCACGCGCCTCTGCTGGCAGAAGTTAAAGGCAAAATACATGATAGGCTGATAACCGATCGCGCCCACGTCATTCTCGTGGTTGGAAGCTATCCAGTGACCGATTTCGTGTTCCGCAACGCTGAGCAGATCATAGCACGATCCCGAGCAGATACCCAGATCGTTAAACCAGGTCACGTCGTCGTTGAAGCAGATATCCGACTCGGTGATGCATCTGGTAGTAGTATTAAACCACCAGGTAGAAAAGGCTATCACCGAGGGATCTGTCCAGCCGCAGCTTGTGGCCATTGAGATAGTATTCTGACCGTCTTGGGCACCATGGCAAACGCCAGGCCATTGCCCGCTGGTAATGCAGGTGGTCGAGGTGTTGCCGACGTTGACCAGTTGGAACATGGTTCCTTCGGCATTCCATACATTGGCAGCGGCGTCGATGATCTGCTCAAACCACGGTCCCACGATCAAATCCCCACAGGCCGATGAGGGATTGGTTGCGTTGACGTGATAGAAAACAGTATCACAGCACCACGCCTGTCCAGCGTAGTGGAAAGCGCGAGCAGCTGGGGCCATCATCGTGGCAGTAACAACAAGTAGGGCAGCCAGCAGCAGTTTCTTAGTATACATGGCTCCCTCCTATCTCTTCGATGCCGCGATGGCATCGTCGATCTGACCGACAAAGTCCGCTCTGGGCAGGCCGTTCTCGGTTATCATGTTTTGTACGACAGTGTATTTCCCCTGCTCCCAAGCCGTGACACCGAACAGGTCGCTGTCGATTGGGCGCAGGAAAACGATGACATTTTGCCCGGCCTCGAAATCGGCGGAGTGTTCCACCTTAAGCCCCGTTCCGTCCATGATGCCGCCGGGAACAAGCACATCAACGGTCGAACCGAGTTTTGCATTCCCTTTTCTTACATCCTCGACGGTCAGGGTTACGAGAGTGAAGATAAAGTCGTGGTCGTCGTTCCAGGATGACACGAGTTTTGTCACCCTTGCCTGGGCCACCAATTCCGAGGCATCAACCAGTTGGTCGATCGTCTGCTCAACCATCGCTCCATAGGCCGGCATAATGCAAAAGACCGTCGCGAGGATCACCCCCGCGAGCAACACGAATTTTGATAAGTGTTTCACTTTGTTTGCCTCCACAGCAGATTAAGTCCAAAAACCATTTGGAGTGTCTATAGTTTCTGTAACCATGGCACAGTACACTGTGCGCTCTATATATCCCTGGCATGAGTTGCGCAGCAACCTGAGCAACAGCAAGACAATACGAGAAAACCTGGCGTGCCTTTTGGAGGTCGGGTCAACGATGATAGACTGACACCTGTGTAAAGCTATTTCAGAATGGGCATTGTGTCAAGCATTTTATGCCGACAAGCGGCCTGGGGCAGTGAGATTAGTGGATATCAGCGATCAAGGTGACCGTGTTTGAGCGTACGCAGCTGTTCGACGCAACTCAGAAATGCTGTCTCCGCCATAGTGCGAAGCTGGGCTGGCGCGATGGTCAGTTCTACTACTATAAGCTCTGTTCCTCCGTCAATATATGCGACCATCACATTCGGAATGAAGCGGTCCATGTTGTTTAGATAAAACATCCTGGTGGGCAGGCTGACAGGCATCTTCGGTGGATCAATTGGATCGATAATCAGATCATGGCCGTAATGTGACCGTATGGCCGCAGTGTCAGCATCGATGACATCATCTACCTGTGCATTTTCCAATCGAAAGATGTTGATGCCGACCGTGACCGGTGAGCTTGAATACTCGGCTGAATCAGGAATGAAGGCGAAGGAGTAGCCATCGTAGGCCGAAGAATCCGTCTCGAGCCTGAAGCCTGGCGGTGGGGAGAAAAGGTATGTGTGGGTTGCGCCCTCGAAGATGGCTGTGTTGCTATCGAGTTCTACCCCCGCAAATCCTTGTCCAGCCCCTGCCAGGAGCAGCGCTACGGTCAGCCAGTACACCATCATTCTAGTCATATCGGTCGGCAGCGGGCGGTCCTCCACGCGCGAATGGAGACTTTACATTGACCGCCGGCTGTCAGCAGCAGCCGCTCCGGATGAAAGATCGGGAAATTATTCACAAAATCGGGGCGGATGCTTGTTTTCACTCTGCAATTTCTTATCCTTCAGCGCAGCATATGGTATGCAGCTAATAGATATGAACAAGAAAACCAAAAGCACATCACGCGAGGTCTTTTATGGTAGGGATAGTTGGCTACGGCACTCATTTACCACGGCATCGTATCAAGGTTGAGGAGATAGCCAAGGTCTGGGGAGCCGATGCCCCCAGCTACAAGAAAGGGTTGATGCTCCGAGAAAAATCGGTCCCGCCTCCGGACATGGACACAATCACTTTGTCGGTCGAAGCGGCTAAGAACGCGCTGAGACGATCGGGCGGTGTAAATCCGACCGATATCGGGGCGATATACATCGGTAGCGAATCACACCCATACGCGGTCAAGCCATCTGGCACCACAGTAGGCGAAGCTATTGGCGCTACACCGCACCTGCATTGTGCTGACTTCGAGTTCGCCTGTAAGGCCGGATCGGAGGCGATGTTTGTAGCTCTCAATCTTGTCGACGCAGGTGCAATGCCCTATGCACTGGCCATCGCAGCCGATACGTCTCAGGGAGCGCCATCGGATGCGCTGGAGTTCTCGGCGGCGGCCGGGGCGGCAGCGTTCATCATGGGTAAGGACAACCTCATTGCCGAAGCTACAGTTACACACTCGTATATGACCGACA
>JBHHVC010000046.1:0-15195 GCA_046754125.1 Candidatus Zixiibacteriota bacterium | reverse complement strand
CGATGATGCCCTCAAAGCGGGAATTATCGCCATTCCCGACTGCGGTCTCGCTCCGGGAATGGTGGCGGTGCTGGCAGTTGACGGGATGAAGCGGTTTGATCGGGTCGAGTCGGTAAAGATACGAGTCGGGGGCTTGCCCCAATCGCCTCGGCCACCGCTGAACTACCAGATGGTTTTTTCGGCGGAGGGCTTGATAAATGAATACTGGGAGCCGTGCGTTATTCTGGAAGACGGCAAGAAGAAGACAGTCAATCCTTTGACCGAAGTGGAATTACTCGAGTTTGACGGTATTGGAAAGCTCGAAGCATTCTATACATCCGGCGGCACATCGACTTTGCCCGACAGCCTTGCCGGACAGGTCGATTTTCTGGATTACAAGACAATCCGATACCCCGGTCATTGCCAACTGGTCAAACCGATGTTGGAAATAGGTTTCGCCTCGCGTCAGCCTGTAACTGTAGACGGGCAACAGGTGCAACCTCGCTCAGTCTTGAAAGCCGTGCTTGACAAGAACCTCGGCTATGGCGATCTGGATATGGTTTTGGTTCGGCTAATCTTTGATGGTGAAAAAGACGGACGCAACAGGACAATCGTATATGAGATCGTGGACCGTCAGGAGTCAAGAACCGGACTAACTGCAATGATGCGCACTACAGCATTTCCGGCGTCAATCATTGCTCAGATGGCCGCTTCGGGCGAGATTACCGCGAGAGGATGCAAACCACAAGAGAAAGTGGTCGATCCTGCCCTGTTCATACCGCAACTGAAGAAGCGCAATATCAATCTGGTGGTCAGGCAATAGATCAACAGGCGGTAGCAAAATCGGGAAGCGGCCGCTACGCTAAACGTCTCTTACCAAAGGTCAGCGGGGAAAGTTATTTCCATGTTGTTGGTTGTCCCGGGCCCGATACCAATACTGTAGTTCGCCGTGTCGGCATCGGGCAGGTAGATTATGCGGAGGGTGTGGCTACCGATTGGCAGTCCGGAAAAGGAGAAGTTTCCGTGTGCATTTGGTGTCGTCGTGACAGTTGTTGTCGATCCCGATCCATCAGGGTATATGATCGCAATGGACAGCGAATCTTTTCGTACCGAGCCGGGCACCTCACCGCCCGCGTCGACGACATATCCGCTCAGGCTGTTGGCCAGCAAATCTGCGGAACTGTTGGCAAATGTCTTGTCGATGTTGCTGCCCGATCCGGTCGAACGCAGCAGCGTATCGGTGTAGGTATACAACGTTCCCCAGGCGTCGCGCTTGAAATCATCAGCGGCCGCTCCTGTCTCGATATACGGTCCGTTCCAGGTGGAGTAGCCGCCGGGATTGGCAGTAAGTGCGTCCAGATTGGGTGGCAGGGAGCCGACATCGCCGACATATCCAAAATCGGACCGCGCTCCGCGCGCATATAGGTCCGAATTACCGACAATGGCCAGTGCCAACTGATCGAGCTCAGTCTTGGTATGTTCGTACTTGGCCGTATCTATCGACTGGTTCATCGTTCGAGCAGCAAACGAAGCGATCACGCCGAGAATTACAATTATGATCACCAGTTCGACCAGTGTGAATCCTTGCTGTGTACGAGTACAGTTTCTCATGGGCATGGGGGAGTTGTGAAAGTGACAATTGATCCGTCGGAGAAGGTCACTGAAAAGGGGACATTGCCCATATTCACTTTGTTGCCATTTCCTGTGGCGACATCGCGGAATTTCTCCAGCGATACTGTTACTGTCTCACCCGGGGCTAGCACCTGAGACGGTGAAAATGGTGTCACCGTGCCCGAGCCTGCTCGTGGGTTATTTTCGTCAAAGACCTCGGTCTTGAAATCCACTTCTTCATAGTATGCAGTCGGAGAAGACCAGGTCACTTTCATGTTGGTAACAGTAATCGGGTTCAGAGATGAATTGGTGACGTCAAATTCGACCTTGTCACAATTGCCGCCGGTAGCGACCGCCGTGCCGGGAACATACGTGATCGCATCTGCGCCAACGTCTCCAATCAGAAAATCGTTGTCTATTCGATATTCCGCGTAGGGAACACCTCCCGGTTTGACACTCACAAAACGACTGAGGGTGTCGGTAATTGGGATGTAGATAACGTCTACCAGATGGTTACCAATAGGGATATTCCCGAAAGAGAATCGACCACTCTTGTCCACTGCGCTTGAAACAACGGCTGTGCCGCCGGCACCATCGGGATAAGTCAAACGGACAGTTATGGAGTCCTTGTAGACAGTTCCCGGCGGGCTGCCATCGGCGTCGAGCACAATGCCGGTCACGGTGTTCGCAGTTAGGTCGCCGGAAGCCTCTGCCAGCTTGCGCACAATGTCCGATCCCGAACCGGTCGAGGTGATATCTATTCCTCCGGCATAAGTGTAATTAGTTCCCCAGGCATCCTGCTTATAGTCGTTCGGGATCTGAGTAAACCGGCTGCTGATATATGGTCCTTTCCAAGTAGCGTACCCGCCCGGGTTGGCAACTAATCCGTCGAGATTTGGCGGCAGCGCACCGATATCGCCGACATATCCAAAATCACTACGAGTGCCATTGCCGTGAAGTCCTGCGTTGCCAACAATTGCGAAGGCCAGAGCATCAAGCTCTTTTTTGGTTTCTTCGACTTGTGCTGTGGCCCTTAGTGTCGAGGTAGATCGCAGCGCAACTGTCGCGAGTATGCCGACGATTACGATCACCAGAACAACTTCTATAAGCGTAAAGCCGCTATGACGCTTCAGATACAACATGGGTTTCCCTCAGTTGGTGTAGTAGACTTCCACCCAAACTTGGGTGGTGAAAGCCTCTTTCTTGATCGCGACACCGATTTCCAGAGCATCAATCTCAGTCCAGGTCCATGCAGAGGACGTCTGCGGGTTAGTGATGTAAGTAGTTGAGTAGTTGGCGTAGCTTCCACTCGGAGCGACTTGCGCGCCGTTGTAAGTAACACCATTGGTCTTTATTCGGGTGCGAACCTTTTTCCCGCCTCCGCTTCCCTTGGAGCGGATATAGACTACCACAGAATCGACCGTTCCTCCGGCCGCTGTATGGTCTTGTGTTGCATACAAGTCCGGTTGAAATGCGTTGTCGTACCCCTTAACGAACGTGCCATCCCCGTCGGGCGTAACATCGTCCACGCAACTCCAGGTACCAGAACAGCCTTCGTCCAGCAGGTTGCTCTCACTTCCAGCACCCATCGGTCGAAGTGTGTCTACTCCGGAGCCACCTCCGCCCCCGCCGGATGTGTCAAAATAACTCGTGGCGAACGAATACGATACCTGGCTTTTATGGCGTGGCAGGATAGTTACGAACCGATGCAGCGTGTCGACATTCGGCAGGTAGATCAGGTCCAGTGAATGCGTACCTACTGGTAGTGAATCAAGAGTGAAACTTCCGGTTGAGTCTGGTTGATACGATTTTGACAGGGTCCCGCCGCTTCCGTTGGGTATCGACACGACAATCGAGACGGAATCCCAATAGGTTGATCCGGGTTGCCTGCCCGCTACATCTGTAACAGTCCCCTTGAGTTGATTCGATGTGTAGTCAGTGGCCGCGTCGGCGATTCTCTTGGTGATGGTCGTCCCGGAGCCTGTTGAACTGATTGTGACGCCCCCTGTGTATGTGTAGAGCTTCCCCCATTCGTCGGTCTTGAAGCCGACGTTGTCCTGTGTAAAGCCGGACGGCACATATGGTCCACTCCAGGTTGCGTAGCCGCCGGGATTTGTATACAGTGCCTGCAGGTTAGGAGGGAAAGCTCCTACATCGCCGATATAGCCGAAATCGGATCGCACACCTGTGTTGGTCATTTCGGGGTCGCCAACGATAGCCGATGACAACATTTCCATTTCGAGTTCGGTTTTTGTGCGACGATAATCATCTACTGTCACCTGCATCGACTGCATGGCTATGCCCATTATGATCCCGATGACCACGATCAGGACAGTCACCTCGATCAGACTAAAGCCGGACTCGTTGTGCCTCAAACCGAGCATCATTGACACGCTCCCAGCGGGACAGTCATGCTGCTGCCGTCGGAGAAAGTGACGGTCAAGCTGCTGTTGGACATGTCGACCTTGTTAGCACCACCGGTCTGGCTGTCGCGGAACTTCTCGAGTTTGACTTGGTATGTCTGGCCCGCCACTACCGTTTTGTTACTTGAGAAAGTGGTCAGCTCGGTAGATCCCATTCGCGGATTGTTGCTGTCGTACACTGTTCCGTTCAGTTTCACTTTTTCGTACCAGGCGGCCGGTGTGGACCAGGTCGCAGTGATCGATGACAGGACTATGTCGCTAGTACTCGTATTGATTATATTAAACTCAATCTTGTCGCAATTCCCGCCTTTCACCTTTTGCGTTCCGCTGACCAGTTGAAGGGCCGATCCGCCTCCGCCGGTGGCCGTGTCGCCCCAGACATCTGCATAATACTGCATTTCCAAATAGTGTGTTTGCCCCGTATTGACTACGGCCGTTCGCACAACCGTATCAATGTTGGGGAGATAGACGAGGCTGAGCTGGTGTGGACCGATGGGGATTGAATCAAATTGAACTGATCCATCAGCGGACGGGAACGACTCTTTGGTCGTTGTCGAACCTGACCCATTTGGATACGTCACTACCAGCTTGACCGAGTCTTTGTATACGCTCCCTGGAGGAGTACGATCAAAATCGAGGATGACCGCCTGAATCCGGTTATACAGCAAATCAGCCGACGAGTTGGCAATCTGCCTCGTGATGGGTGAGCCACTTCCATTTGATGTAATGGTTACTCCGGCGTAGGTGTAGAGCGTCCCCCAACCGTCTACCTTGAACTCAGTTTCGGTGGCAGCCGCCGAGGCATAGAAATCGTCGTGGAGATATGGGCCCTTCCAGGTAGCGTACCCGCCCGGGTTGGTAACCAGTGCGTCCAGATTTGCAGGGAGCGCACCAACATCACCGACATAACCAAAGTCAATTCTAAGGCCGTTGGACAGTAGCGCTGGGTCACCGGCAATCGCGAAGGCCAGTTGGTCAAGCTCCGCTTTGGTTTGCTCAGTGCGGGACGCTTCATGGGTGGTGTTCATCGAGCGCATGGCAACGCTGGCAATGACGCCTATGATAATAATCACCACGAGCAATTCGACCAGCGAATAGCCTTGTTGATTGTCTCGTCGGTACAAGCTCTTCCTCGATCGCTACAATTAGTCTCATGTAGCTTATCGGCAGGAAAGTCGCGTACTTACAGGGGCCGAGAAAGGGACAAGGCCACTGCCGCTGAGGGCGGTAATCAGTTCGACCGAACCGCCACCGGCGCGAGGCACCAGGTTTCGGAGCAATACTCAGAAGAATGTTACGAAAGAAGGGGAAAAGACCGCCTAGAAGGTATCGTCTTCCCAGGTAGATTCTTTTTCCGGGATACGCACAACCAGGTCTGACTTGATCCTGCATTGACAGGCGAGCCGGGAGGTTTCGGTAAGATCGTCGGCTTCGTCAAGCATGTCCTCCTCGTCTTCTGTCATCGGTTCAAGGGATTCAAACCCCTTTTCCAGGATAACATGGCAGGTCGAGCAAGCACAGTTACCGCCACAATTGTGGTCAATTCGGATGTTGTTGTCGAGGGCTGCGTCCAGAATGACCGCCCCTTCCTCAACATCGATCTCAACGTCTTGTGGCAAGAATAGTATTTTTGGCATTTTCCTTTCCCTGTTCCAAGTCCCTATGATTCAGGACGGATTACATAAGAATAAAGAATCCAAGAATCAAGTAAATCTTACAGGCTTTTGGGTCGGCGATAGACTAAGATATGGTCGTGCTCATTGCCATAGCGGATCGAACGGGCATGTGGGACAAGGCGGACGGCAAGATACATAAACGCCCATGGCGGAAAAACCGTCGAGCAGCCGCGAACCAGCACCTGTTTCTCCGAGAATCTCGCCCAGTCATACAGCTCAACGCGGCCGATAAAGTCCTCCTGCCGGAATAGGCCACCCGATGTAAATTCAATTGGATCAAGGATCTCGTAGGCCATGCAGCTTAGCAGGTAAACGAAGTGCCGCATCCGCAGGAGCGTCGGGCGTTTGGATTGTCAATCTGAAAGCCTCCTCCCAAAAGGGCGCCCTTATAGTCTATCGCGCAGCCTTGCAGGTAGGGCAAGTGTTCAGGGTCCAGCAGCACCGTGAGTCTGCCTAACGTGAGGATATGGTCGGTACCTGTCTTTTCCGACTCGAAGGCCATTGTATAGGACATGCCTGAGCAGCCTCCTGCTGCTACGCCAAGCCTGAGGTAGGTGGCATCATCACTTTGCTCGGCCATCAGGCGCAGTATTTCCTCCTCTGCAGAGGGAGTAATCGTCACCACCGCATCGGTCTGAGAGCTTTTTGTCTGTTCGGTCATTTTGTTCGACCTCCCGGTCAATTATTGTGTTTTTCTGGCGGCTGACAAAACAGTCCGCCCCAAGGCTATACGAACAGATTGGGCGAATAGTTGTTCCCGTCGTTATCAAATCCGTATAGTCGGCTGCGTAGCATACCGACTCTGGGAAACACGAAAAAAAGCCACTATTTGGTCAATTTTGTAGTGGACAATGTGAATCTTCTTTGGTATAATAGGTGTTCGTAATTGTGGACCAGCAGGATAATGGGAGCATTAAAAGGATGTTTCTTGCATTTCAAACTAGAAAGAGGATGACAACATGAGACTATCACGAAAATCTGACTATGCCCTGAGAGCGGTACGGCACCTGTCCAACCTGGAAAAAGGGCGGCTTGGGTCGATCAATTCGATTGCTGAGGCCGAGAGCGTGCCGCGCGAGTTCCTGGCAAAAATCCTCAAAGACCTTACCCGCTCGAACGTCCTCGTTTCGTATCAGGGGGTTACCGGTGGCTATCGCATCGCTCGACCAGCCAGAGAGATTTCTTTTCTTGACGTTATCGAGGCAATCGATGGGCCGATTCATTTGAACCTCTGTACCGAGGAGTCCGGACTCGGTGGTGTTTGCCGGTGCGACCGTGGTCAGGACTGTAGTATGCGCTCATTCTGGCAAGTCCAAGAGAAGGCGTTCAAGAAGAATCTGGGCAAAGAGCACTTCGCGAAATACCGCAACTCTCGTAAACGCTAAGACTGTAGTCTGTTGGGGCCGGCCCGCAGGTCGGCCCTAACAGGCAGCGATCATCGGGCACTGGGTCATCCGGCTCGGCGTAACGACCTTGTGAATCGGTAGCCGGTTTGCCTCTTGTCTTTCCCTAGCAGTTGTTCGCAAGATACGGCTTGTCTGAATGGCCGAATAATCAGTATACTATCATTGTATAAGACTCCGGGTGTTTTCACCGCCTGAGCGACAGGACGACGTGGCAGTGAAATAGACATTTGATATGTCTTAGCCCGGGATATCTTTTGCGTGGCGGTCAGAAGGGAGAATTGTGATATGGAATTCAACGATAAGGCGCACAAAGTAAAAGTAGGCCTGGCCGAGATGCTCAAGGGGGGCGTAATAATGGATGTCACCTCGGCCGACCAGGCAAAAATAGCCGAAGATTCCGGTGCTTCGGCGGTTATGGCGCTGGAGCGCGTGCCTTCAGATATTCGGGCTGACGGAGGAGTAGCGAGAATGGCCGACCCGGATGTCATAGAGTCAATCAAGCGTGATGTGACTATCCCGGTGATGGCCAAGTGCCGAATCGGTCATGAAACTGAAGCCAGGGTGCTCGAAGCTCTCGAGATCGATTTCATTGATGAATCCGAAGTGTTGACTCCTGCCGACAACAAGTACCATGTCAACAAATGGCCTTTCAAGGTTCCGTTTGTTTGTGGCTGCCGTAATCTTGGCGAGGCCCTAAGGCGTATTAGCGAGGGCGCAGCCATGATCCGCACCAAGGGCGAGGCTGGTACCGGCGATGTTTCCGAAGCGGTAAAACACCTTCGCGAGATCTACTCTGTGATGAAGTCACTTACCGTGATGTCGCCCGAGGAACTGTACGGCATTGCAAAAGACTACCGCGTATCGATCGATCTTGTTCGTATGGTTGCAAAAACAGGCAAATTGCCGGTACCAAACTTTGCCGCAGGCGGGATAGCCACACCTGCCGACGCCGCGTTGTGCATGTATCTCGGCGCCGAAGCGGTGTTCGTCGGCTCCGGCATATTCAAGTCTGACAATCCTGAGAAGCGGGCCAAATCGATTGTTTCTGCCACAACTCACTGGCAGGATGCCGGAATCGTTGCCGACGCCTCGCGCGGTCTGGGCGAAGCCATGAAAGGCGTCCAGGTAACCGACATTCCCGACGAAGAACTGCTGCACACACGGTAGATATAACGTATGGGCTTTGACGGTCGTGCACATGATGTTCGTTGTTTACTCTGATACGCTCTTCAGTAGCATCTTTACTTCTTTGACATAAACATCATTTTCAATATACTAAGCCCAGTATGTTTGCGTCACAAACCAGAGTAGTTTTGCTCTCAATCATGCTTCTTATGCCTGTCTTGGCGTGGGCGCAGCCAGCCGGGGATCGCCTGCTCACTACGCCACCTCTTGACACTGCCGACGCTGAGCGGATACGGATCTGGGTGCCAGTCGAGCGCAGTTCCAAGTGCCGTATGGATGTCGATATCTACGACGATTCCGGAAAGGTGATACGGCAGCTGGTCGACGATCTCTTCGGGCGGGGCTATTACAACTTCTGGTGGGACAAGAAGGACGATTCCGGCAACTGGGTCGACGAGGGAATATATGCCTACGTCGTTAATAGCTGTGGAATCAGGCGCGATGGCAACCTGCAGATTGCCTATGTAAAGGGTGAACGCACCAGCAGGCTCATACCTCAGGAGAGGCCGGTGAATAACACTATCGACTTTGAACTTACCGAAGATTCGTTACGTCTCACTATTGACATAACAAACTTTCTGGATGAGCCGATCGACAGGCCGATAGTTGATTCGATTATGACTGCCGGAGTGCATAGTTTCAATTGGCAACCCGGCAGCCAAATAATGCCCGGACGATACAAAGTGCGAATGAAAATCGGTGAGTTCGAATATCAGACAGTTCTCTTTGCACGGCGATAAGTTGAACTGATGCACTGTCGCTATGGTTTTTCGCTGCTGGCGGCTGTTCTCGTAGTAGTCGCCGTTGCCGGTTGTGGTGGAGGGCGAAGAGTGGAATACAATCAGCCCGAATTGCCCTCGTCCGATCACTGGGAGATCATCTGGGCCGAGCCCCGGGTCCTGCTGTCCGATTCGCTGTATACGCTGATTCGATCGGACTGGATTGATTCGATTCAAGTCGAGGGGGCACCGCAGCCGTTCTCGCGGCTGGCGACAAGCGTGCATTTTGAAGTCGATGTCGAAGATTGTTTTGTAGCAGCCAATCTTCTCGACGAGCACGGGTCGCTCATTCGACCGCTTTTGGTGCAAACATTTCGCCGCGGGCACTACAAAATCAGCCTCGACTTTTCGCGCCTTGATCAGTCGATAATCGGCGGATCTCTGTTCTTGGACGTCGAGTATTGCGGATTTCACCGACGGGAACGATTTCAGTTGTCTCGTTGATATTCTCTCCTAGTTCCCGTTTCTTTCCACTATTCCAACGTTATTATGTCCAATAATTCACCAGCCCATTTGCTACACCGCGTACGGCTCTGTCCGATATTACGGTAGACGGCCCACGGTTGGGTCATAAAGATACTACAGGATCGGACAGGAGCAGCAATGGCCAACATCTTAGTTGTGGACGACAAGCCGTCCATGCGCAGCATGCTTACCGAGACCCTCCAGGACGAGGGGTATCGAGTGGACTGCGCTACCGACGGCAGGCGCGCGCTGGAATTGGTACGCAATAAATCGTACGATTTGGTGCTCACCGATCTGAAAATGCCCGACCTTGACGGGTTGGGATTGTTAGGAGAGGTAAAGAACCTCACCGATGATACCTCTGTGATCATAATGACCGCCTATGGTACGATTGAAGACGCCGTATCGGCGATGAAACACGGAGCGTTCGACTTCATTACAAAACCATTTGACACTGAGCACCTTTGTGTGCTTGTCAGCCGGGCGTTGGAAAACCGTCGTCTCATAGCGGAAAACATGCTGCTGCGCGAAGAACTGGCCGGACGCGACAACTCCTTTCAAATCGTCGGCAAGAGCGAGAAAATGCATCAAATCGCGGAGTTGGTTCAGAAGGTTGCCCGCAGCGACGCCTCCGTGCTGCTCCAGGGAGAGTCCGGTACCGGAAAGGAACTGTTCGCTCGGGCCATACACACCGTGTCATTGCGCAAAGATCGCAGCTTTATTGCTATCAATTGTGCGGCCATTCCCCACGAACTGCTCGAGAACGAGTTGTTTGGTTCAGAAAAAGGCGCTTTTACCGGCGCCCATGCGCGCAAAATTGGCAAATTCGAGATTGCCGATGGCGGAACGGTTTTTCTCGACGAAATAGGCAATATGGAAGTTTCTCTTCAGGCTAAGCTATTGCGTGTCTTGCAGCAGAAAAACTTCGAACGGCTCGGCGGAACCAAGACTGTCGATGTGGACGTGCGGGTGATCGCAGCAACTAACATGGATCTAAACGAACTCATCAAACTGAAGAAGTTCCGCGAAGATCTGTACTATCGGCTCTCGGTCTTTCCGATTCTAATTCCGCCCTTGCGTGAGCGGGCCGATGACGTTGTCGAACTGGCAAATTACTTCGTCGCCAAATACTGCCGCGAAATGAACAAATCGCCAATGTCGCTTTCCAGAGGAGCGGCTGACTTACTTGAGAAATATCACTGGCCGGGGAATGTCCGCGAACTGGAGAACACTATCGAGCGCGCAATCATTCTGGCTGAGGGGAAAAAGATAACTCCGGATCATCTGGCTATTCGGTTGCGCTCGACCGACGAAATTAAGTTGCGCGAGGGAGCCGGCTTGAAGGAAATCGGTGCTGCGGCACAGGCCAAGGCCGAAAAGGGAACGATTATTCGTGTGCTCAAGCAAGTGCGTGGCAACAAGCGCAAATGCGCCAAGATTCTACAAATCGATTACACTACGCTATTCGATAAGATTAAGAAATACAGTATCCAGCAAGCAATGAGTGCGGACGAATAGTCCTTCTTTGTCCATCAGCACTTACATTTTTCTAACGGGAATTGACGAGAGTAGCATATTCTGCCGCCAGTAATTCCAAGGTCGCCACTCGGGAAGTTCAGACCCTTCCGTCGTTGCCGCGAAAGCAGCAACCCATCAGACAATCGTCCTGAGACCATGAATATGAGAGATGCGTATTGTATTCGCTGGTACTACGGGACGCAGGAAACCCAGGCAGGTAGTATATTCGTTTCAGGCATTACACGCGACTCACGTCATGTCCAGTTTCCCCTCTGAACACTACACAGCTTTCTTGTGGAAAGTCCAACAAGACAAACTATTGACATCTTCCGTGTACCCGGCTTAATTCTCCTTCTGTAAGGTAACTCCAGAGAGGCGAAGCAGGTGGGCAAGTGACAGTTACAACAGCCGAAGCGATCAAGACGCCATTTCATGATTTCCATGTGGCAGCAGGCGCTAAAATGGTCGACTTTGCCGGCTACCGAATGCCGATACAATACAAAGGGATTACTTCCGAACATTTGGCTGTACGCAAGTCTGTCGGGCTGTTTGATCTCTCACATATGGGAGAATTCGATGTCTCCGGGCCGGATGCTCTGGCATTCCTGCAAAAGGTAACGACCAATAACGTCGCTGGGTTGGAGACAGGCCAAATCCAGTATAGCTGTATGACCACCGAGACCGGCGGAATCGTCGATGATTTGCTCGTCTACAAAATGCCGACTCGGTATATGCTGGTGGTAAATGCTGCAAACCTGCACTCGGATTTCCAATGGTTGCAATCTCATTTGAGGGGTGAGGTGCGTCTGACCGACCATTCAACTCAGACAGCTCTGCTGGCTATACAAGGCCCCCGGGCAGAAGGGGTCATGTCTCGTCTGACCAGTTACGATGTCTCAAAAATGAAAAACTACACTTTTGCGTTGGCCGATGTGGCAGGCACTGAGCTTCTGTTTTCGAGGACCGGCTATACCGGTGAGGATGGCTTTGAAATCTACCTTGCCCCGGAGCATTCCGATCGTTTGTGGCGGGAGGTGATCAAAGCCGGAGAACTGTTTGATATGGAGTTAATCGGACTGGGGGCGCGAGACAGTCTTCGCCTGGAGATGAAAATGGCCCTCTACGGGAACGACATCGACCGCACCACTACTCCGATAGAGGCAGGTCTGAGCTGGATAGTTGATTTTGATAAAGAGTTTATCGGCAAGGATATTCTCTTACAACAAAAAAAAGACAAACCGGCGCGTCGCCTGGTTTGCCTCGAATTGGAAGGCAAGGCCTTTCCTCGCAAGGGATATGAGATCAAATCCGAAGGAGAGATAGTCGGTCGATTGACGTCGGGAACCTTTTCGCCCTCTTTGCAAAAGCCAATCGGTCTGGGGTATGTGACTAGAGAAAATGCGCGAGTGGGTACACGTCTGGATGTTGTCATTCGTGGCAAGTCATTTCCAGCAGCTGTTGTGAAGTCGCCATTTTACAAGCAAGGGTCACGCCGCTGACTCTTTCAACTCAGGACAAGGAGCCATCGGCCAGTTAAGACGGCCGACGTATAAGGATCGATATGAGATTGCCTGTGTGTTTATTCATAGCTCTTCTCTGTCTTGCCTACTCTCAAGCTGCGGCCACAAAAGCCGTTAAGGCAGACATCTTCGTTTATCAGAACGACTCCGAGAACGACAAGGATGTGCTACTGTTTGCGGATACAGCTCTATTCCTTCCATCTATGCCTTCAACCGGTTTTATGTCGGCAATGTCGCTGGAAGTGGAAGTAACGGAAATGGACTCGTCGGGCGTGAGGCTGTCCATACAGGTCGTCACGTCCGGACTTCCCTCCTTTAGAGCAGCCCGCAATTTCGCAGTCGAGTATGGCTTGCCGGCACGTATTGACCAGATCAAGGGAAAGAACGGTGCCAGCTACTCGCTGGTTATTCGCCCGTTGGCGTCGATTGATGTCGACACGAGCAATTGCTCCTGGGATCACCGTGACCGCAACTCGTTCAAATACGATCCTTCGGCCAACGTTGACATCTACTACGTTGGAAACTCGCTGGGCGATTTCTACTGGACTTCGGTAAAGTCTCTGGTGGAAGAGGAGTATCGTGCCTACCAGAAGATGCTTCGCTCCACTCTACCAGGGAAATATCGCGTCTATCTGTGTCCGTGTGCGCAATACTCAGTGATTTGGGACAAGCGTTTCGGTGTCGCGGTAGACCCGGTTCGTTCCACAGTTTACACGATCTACACTAAAGAATTCAATAGCTGTGATCCAGTGACCGTAAACCTTGTGGCAACCATGCGTTTGCTGGGATACGCGCCGCCTTTTCTGGCGGAGGGTGTGGCGGCTGTTCGCTCTCCCGCGATTTCCGAGATGAAACGTATCCTCGACGAGAATAAGGCTGTTCCGATTTCTGTATTACTGGATAGCTACACATACATGAATACGGATGCCCGCCTGGCCGAAGCCTCTGCAGCATCGTTTGCCAGATTTCTCATCGATCGCTTCGGGTTCGATCGGTTTCGACAGTTATATCAGGCAGCGGATGATCTTAACGTGCAGCAAAAGATCGAGGAACTTTACGAAAGCGACATTGCTCTGTTGGAGAACGAATGGCTGACCTTTGTTGATACACTCACCCTTACTCCTCGCGATTTTGCCTGGTATGGAGATCGATCGGAGACAATGTTTGACTACCGTGCTATGCTTGTATATGCGCAGAAGCAATTCGAGATAAGTGCGACTCGGACAGATTCCGTCGATGCTTTGCGCCGGCTCAAACGCGCCCGCTTTTTTGTGGGCGACTATTATGGTGCGGCCGAAGCTCAGCAGGAGCTGATTGACCGCTTCGACAGTTCTGCCTCCTCGTTGATGACGCTGGCCAGCTATCGCATGATGAACGGACTTTACAAAGAAGCTCAAAGAGATTTACAGCATGCCGCGATCAAGGATAGCCTCAATCAGATCATACGATTCAATCAGGCGCTCAACAGCATGTTCCATCTCGATACATTGGCGGCGCGGCAGTCTCTGGAGCAGATCGTATCTTTCGGTCGAGATGCCGGGGCTCAGGGGGAAGCACGAGTTTTGCTGGGCCAGCTACTGATGATTTCGGAAAAGGAAACCGACCGGGCTCGTGCGGCAGGCTACCTGAACGAGGCTATCAGTATATTCGCCCAACAATTGCAAGTACACAATTCGGCGGCCGACGCCAGGCTATGGACCGGTATCGCTCTGGTAGAGCTTGGAGACACGGGAGCGGGACAGGACTATCTTGATGCCGCGTTGTTTCTGGAAACCCGCCCATTCTATCTGGGCATGACAAATCTCTGGCTGGGCAAATTGGCCGATCTGCGCGGAGAACGCGAGGCGGCCGAGCAATTCTACTCACAGACCCTGGCCCTTCCCTCGGCCGATTATCATCAGAAAGAGGCAACTGCGTACCTGAAGGAACCGTTTCACCGGTAGGCGCAACTATGTTTAGCTTCCTCAACAGTGCGGTGTTGTTTGCCGCTGCCGCAACCCTCATTCCTCTGATTCTCCATCTATTTTCGCGGCGACGAGTCAGAATCATTGAGTTTTCATCGTTGAAACATCTACGGGCGATGCAGAAACGGCAGGTACGTCGCCTGAAGATTCGGCAGTTGCTGCTGTTGCTCTTGCGCATGCTGATTATTCTCGCCGTTGTGTTGGCCTTCGCGCGACCTACTACAGAAGGGGGAAATATCGGCTCGCACGCCTCGGTGTCGGCTGTGATCCTCTTCGACAATTCGGCATCGATGAATCGCTATGTAGCCGACGGTCGTCTGTTTGATCTGGCCGTGAAACGAACACACGAATTGTTGGATACTTTCTCTGAAGAGGATGAGATCATTCTCCTGCCGCTCGATAGACAGAACCAGCAAGCCCGGCAAGACCAGTTTATGTCGGCGGCTGCTGTAATGCAACAACTTGATCGTGTGAAGGCTGGACACGGCCGGAGCAATCTTGACGGTATGCTACATTCGGCGGCAAGAGCTCTTGATGCCAGCACCAATCTCAATAAAGAAATATACATCATAAGCGACCGTCAGCAGACTGCCTTGCCGCGGGAAAAGGTGTTGTTGGGGACACATGCTAACATCTACTATATAGACCTGCCGCTGGAAGAGCCGGACA
>JBHHVC010000045.1:0-15454 GCA_046754125.1 Candidatus Zixiibacteriota bacterium | reverse complement strand
GTACGGGCAACATGGCAGAATGTTATCGATGCCGGCAAAGTTGGTTCGGTATCGTACGAGAAACGCTGGCGTCAGGTTCTCCATGACGGCCTCCTTGCATCGAGCGCTAAAGCCGTTCGGAAAGTGACGATCAAATCCGATGCAGTCGGTAGGCTGGTGCAGGCATGTATTGCGGAAACCTCTTCTATGTCTTCCTCTGGTCTTGAAATCGTTTTTCACGCATCGCCGGCAGTTTGGGATGGATCGTATGCCAACAATGGCTGGATGCAGGAAGTCCCTCATCCGATTTCCAAGCTTACCTGGGACAACGCTGCCTTGATCAGTCCGGCGACAGCCCGTAAACACAAAGTTCAGTCGGGCGATATTGTTGCTCTTTCATGCCGGGGCAGCCAGATCGAAACTCCTGTCTGGGTTGTGCCGGGATGGGCAGACGGAAGTATCGGTCTCGAACTTGGCTATGGCCGAACTGCAGCCGGACGAATTGGCACAGGCGTTGGAACAGACTTTGGGGCTATTCGGTCGTCAACGGCCATGCACTTTGCCTCGGGCGCAACTCTGACGCCGACAGGGAGACGAACGGAACTGGCCAACAGCCAAGACCATAGCTCTATGGAGGGTCGTCCACTGGTTCGCGAGGCGACCATCGATGAGTATCAAGCCAATCCGACTTTTGCCCCCGACATGGTTGAACACCCCCCACTAGAATCGCTGTGGAACGAGCGCAAGTACACGTCGGGATACCAGTGGGGAATGGCCATCGACCTGAACGCCTGCATCGGCTGTGCCGCATGCACAGTTGCCTGCCAGAGCGAAAACAACATTCCTATTGTAGGAAAGCAGGAAGTGCAAAACGGTCGCGAGATGCATTGGATACGCATAGACCGGTATTTTATTGGCGATGTCGACAAGCCGGAAATGGTCCATCAACCAATCAACTGTCAACACTGCGAACTGGCTCCGTGTGAACAGGTCTGTCCGGTGGCAGCCACCGTGCACGACAAAGAGGGGTTGAACACGATGGTGTACAACCGGTGCATCGGTACGCGCTATTGTGCAAACAACTGCCCTTACAAAGTACGCAGATTTAACTTCTTCAATTATACCAACGAGACTCCGGAGATTGTTAAGATGGTGCAAAATCCGGATGTTACGGTTCGTTCGCGCGGTGTAATGGAGAAATGTACCTACTGTGTGCAGCGCCTCAATGCCGGGAAGAAAGAAGCGAAGTTCGCCAATGGAAAGATAGATGACGGCGCCGTCCAGACCGCCTGCCAGCAGGCCTGCCCGACCAGAGCCATCAGTTTTGGCGATCTGCTTGATCCGGAGGCCGAGGTTGTAGCGTCCAAAAAGAATGACCGCAACTACAATTTGCTTGCCGAATTGAACATCAAGCCGCGGACATCGTATCTCGCTCGGCTGCGAAATCCCAATCCGGATTTGGTGTGAGTATGAGTACAGGCGCGCAGACAAAAAGCAGGATCACTCAGGACATTCTTTTCACAGGATCGCCTACTTATGATTCGCTGACCGATAAGATCAGTTCGATTGTCGAGGGTAAAACGCCGCGTGCCTGGTGGCTGATGTTTTCAGTCTCGGCGACTCTGGCCACCATGTATATGGGCGTGCTCGGCTACCTCTTTTGGGAAGGCACCGGTATATGGGGATTGAACAACCCCGTCGGCTGGGGCTGGGCGATTGTCAATTTTGTTTTCTGGGTTGGTATCGGTCATGCCGGTACGTTGATTTCGGCGATTCTGTTTCTTCTTCGTCAACGCTGGCGTACTGCCATCAACCGTTTTGCCGAGGCCATGACGATTTTTGCGGTGATCTGCGCCTTGATGTTTCCAGCCATTCATGTCGGACGAGTGTGGGTGATATATTTCACTCTCCCGATCCCCAACCAGATGAGCATGTGGCCCAACTTCCGCAGTCCTTTGTTGTGGGATACTTTTGCAGTAGGCACCTATTTTACGTGCTCGCTGCTGTTTTGGTACGTTGGTCTTATTCCCGACCTGGCGACTTTTCGCGATCGAGCGGTTAGCCGTGTGAAGAAGTTCTGGTACGGGCTGCTGTCTGTTGGCTGGCGCGGTGGGAACCGGCAGTGGAAACATTATGAACTGGCCTATCTTGTTCTTGCCGGCATTTCCACCCCGCTGGTCCTGTCGGTGCATAGTATTGTGTCGACCGACTTTGCAACGTCACTGGTCCCCGGTTGGCACACGACTATCTTCCCGCCGTATTTTGTCGCCGGCGCGATATTTTCCGGTTTTGCTATGGTGATGACACTGGCCTTGATTGCCCGCTGGGCATGGAGACTGGAGAGTATCATTACGCTCAAACATCTGGAGCGGATGAATATCATCATGCTGCTTACCGGGTCGATGGTAGGTTACGCATACTCGACCGAGTTCTTCATTGCCTGGTATTCCGGCAATGAGTACGAGACTTTTGCCTTTCTCAACCGGGCCTTTGGCCCATACGCCTGGGCCTACTGGACGATGATTTCATGCAATGTTCTTGTTCCGCAATTGTTCTGGATCAAACGGCTTCGTCGGTCCATCCCGGTGATGTTCGTTGCGTCGATTCTCATAAATGTCGGCATGTGGTTCGAGCGGTTCGTCATCGTGGTAACGTCGCTTTCGCGCGACTATCTTCCGGGGGCATGGGACTACTACAGCCCGACCATTTTTGATGTTGCCTGCCTGGTTGGATCGTTCGGACTGTTCTTCACATTATTTCTGCTCTTCCTGCGCTTCTTCCCCATGATAGCGATGTCCGAAGTAAAAGGTGTTTTACCGCAGGCGCAGGTCAGTCACAGTGCGCACGGGGAGAAGAAGAAGTAATCCGATGCTGAAAGCGACGACCCCAAAGGAACTGGTGCTGGCCCGGTTTGAATCGGCACAGGCGCTCTTTGAGGCGGCTGAAAAGCTGCACGGCGCTGGGTACACCAAGTACGACTGCCACTCACCCTTCCCGATACACGGCATGGATGAGGCTATGGGACTGAAGCGTTCACCGATCGGTTACTTTGTGGCAATCTGTGGATTGGCTGGTATGGTTGGGTCCATGATGATGATGTGGTGGATGAGCACTGTCGACTATCCGCTGGTTATTTCCGGAAAGCCGTTATTCTCGTTTCAGGCATATATCCCCATAGCCTTTGCTCTTACTATTTTGATGGCCGCGTTCGGCGCCTTTTTTGGAATGCTGGGCATAAACAAGCTGCCACAATTGTTCCACACCATTTTTCACTCGCAGCAATTTGGCGCGGTTACCACCGGTGGTTTCTTTGTAAGCATTGAGTCATCAGATCCGAAGTACGATGTGCAGAATACGCAAAGCTTTCTGGAGTCGATTGGCGGCGTCAGTATTGAGGTGTTGCAACAATGATGCGCCGCAGTATTCAGTTGCTGTTGCTGGCTGTTATCGGTATCGTACCGTTGGTCGGATGCTATCAGGGGCGTCCCTCCGATGATCCTCCGATTCACTTCAATCCAAGCATGGATATTCAGCCAAAATACAAAGCGCAGTCGTCGAGTGATTTCTTCGCCGACGGTTCCACTATGCGCCTTCCGGTTGAGGGGACTGTCGCAAGAGAAGAGTTGCTCGCAAGTCCGGAATTCAGTGCAGGCGTTGACGAGCGAGGTGACACTGTTTCCAATTTGCCGGTACCGCTGACAATGGAGTTGATGCGTCGCGGACAGCAACGGTATAACATCTATTGTTCCCCATGCCATGGACAGGTCGGAGATGGCAAGGGAATTATTGTTCAACGCGGAATGCTCCCGCCTCCGTCGTTCCATGACCCTCGGATTCGTGCCATGAAAAACGGCCATTATTTTGATGTAATCAGTAGCGGAATCCGCAATATGCCGTCATATCGGTATCAGGTAGATGTCGCCGACCGGTGGGCCATTGTCGCCTATTTGCGTGCTCTCCAGCGCAGTCGCAATGCCGCCGCTGAGGACCTTCCCGACGATGTACGTGAGCGCATGGGCGTGCAGGATGACGATTGGGGCTTTGAATGAAAATTAACGAGAGCACATACGTTCTTTCCGATAAAGGGAATGCAGGGACGATTGCGCTGGTTATTGGTCTGGTAGGACTTGCTGCTTCGGGATGGGGGTTCACAGCCGACAGGGCGCAGCTGCTTCATTCGTGGTTGACCTCGTTTCTGTTCTGGACTGGCGTAGGTCTGGGGGGACTGTTTTTCACGCTGCTTCATCACCTTGCCGGGGCAAAATGGTCGGTGACAGTGCGGCGAATATCGGAAGCAACTGCTCTGACACTTCCCTTGATGGCCGTTCTGTTTGCGCCTTTGGCCTTCGGCATACACGAGTTGTATCACTGGAGCCATGCTGACGCAGTAGCCGCTGATGAGTTGTTGCAAAAGAAAGCGGCCTATCTCAACGAGCCGTTCTTTCTAATTCGCACTGCGGCCTATTTTATTATCTGGTCGATTCTGGCCATTGCCTTGCGAAAAGCATCGACCCGTCAGGATGTTCAACCAAGCGATACTCTGATTGCGAGAATGCGAAAGATAAGCGCGGCCGGCATGATTCTGTTCGCCGTAACAATTACTTTCTCCTCATTCGACTGGCTGATGTCGCTCGATGCCCACTGGTATTCGACCATATTTGGTGTATATATTTATTCAGGCGACTTTCTGGCCTTTCTCTCGTTTGCCGTGCTGGTGATTGGCTACCTGTGGCGCCGGAAAATTCTGACAAAAGAAATCAACGTCAATCATCTGCAGGATATTGGGAAATATACTCTGGCTTTCATCATATTCTGGGCCTACATGGCCTTCTCGCAGTATTTCCTTATCTGGTATGCCAACGTGCCGGAGGAGACGGTCTGGTTCCTTGAACGATGGGAGGGATCGTGGAGGACGGTAAGTCTGATCATCATATTCGGTCATTTCGCTATCCCATTTGTTGTCATGATTTTCAGGGCATCGAAGCGGAGCATTGTCGTCATGACGGTAATGGCGCTCTGGATGTTGGTAATGCGCTTTATAGACCTCTACTGGCTGGTTTTGCCGGGTTTCAGCCATCACGGAGCGCATTTCACGGTGTGGGATATTACAACGCTGGCCGGCATTGGCGGATTGTTCGTCTGGTATTTCCTGAGACAGTTGGCCGCTCAACCGTTGGTGCCAGTTGGTGATCCTTCACTTCAGGAGTCGATGCGGTTTCATTCATGATTGATGAGCGAATGACAGGAGTGGCGGGTATATGACGATGACCGGACAACATTCGCCGGCAGGCTACGAAAAACGCGACGTCAATCTGAAGCACATTCTATGGTACACTGTGCTGACCATCGTGGTTATTACTGTGTCGGTGGTGGCCCTGACCGAGTACTTTGTTGCGTACCGAGAAGAGTTGATGTTCGAAACAATGCTGAAGCCCCCATCGGAACAACTACTGAAGCTGCGCGCCTATGAAGATAGCACACTGGCATCGTACGAATTGATTGAC
Organism: Candidatus Zixiibacteriota bacterium; assembly: GCA_046754125.1. Classification (GTDB taxonomy): domain Bacteria; phylum Zixibacteria; class MSB-5A5; order GN15; family FEB-12; genus JBHHVC01. Next base: position 9,971 of record JBHHVC010000045.1, on the reverse strand, counting down.
GAGGAGTCTGGGCAGTTTTGGATTCCGATCGATCAGGCGATGAAACTAGTGGTTGAGGAAACAGCCTCGAGCGGCCGATAGTCGGCCCAGAGCAATTCTCTCATGAAGAATCGGAAGCGTCATCCTGATAGCCTCGGAGCCTTGCTGCTATTGTTGTGCGCTGTGGGGTTTGGTCTTCTTGCACCCGGGAGCGCGCAAGCTCAAATAGTGCGCGACAGTGTGCCGCAGTTGCAGGCCATAGACGTGATCGACCATGCAGGCGATTACATTCCGTTGGACCTGACATTTACTGACGAAGCAGGCAGCCAGATCACTCTGAAGGAATTGTTTCGCGATGGCCGACCTGTGCTGCTTACTCTCGGATACTACGAATGTCCAATGTTGTGCAATCTCGTCTTGAACGGCCTGACCTCGTCGGTGAGCAAGCTTGCCTGGACACCCGGCGAAGAGTTTCAGATTGTGACTGTCAGTATCGACCCGACAGAGATTCCCGACCTCGCGGCAGCGAAGAAAAAAAACTACTGGGCAGAACTGACATCATCGGCTGATGATGCCGGATGGAGGTTTCTGGTAGGTGAAGAAAGCCAGTCGAAAGCTTTGGCCGATGCTGTAGGATTTCAGTATTACTATGACAAAACGCAGGACCAGTACGCACACCCCGGAGTCGTGTTCGTCCTTACCGGCAAGGGAAAGATATCGCGATATCTCTACGGAATCGAGTACAAGCCGAACGATCTGAAGCTCAGCCTGTTGGAAGCCGCTGAGGGGAAAATTGGCACCCCAATGGAGAAGCTGATTCTGTACTGCTACCACTACGATCCCGATGCCGGCGCCTATGTTGTTTTTGCGAGTAATGTTATGCGGCTTGGCGGTGCGCTGACCTTGGCTTTGATGGTCGCTATTCTGGGCACCTTGTGGATCCGGGAACGCCGCCGTAAAGTATCCATCGGTCGGACCAATGTGCAAACCAATGCGAAAGTGGAAAAGCGGTGATGGACACGACCAGTACGTTGTTTATGCCGCCGCAGTCCTCGACAATCGCCTCTGAAGTCGACGCGCTGTTTTATTTCATCTTCTACACAGCCGTCGTGCTGTTCGCTATCGTTGTGGGCGCAACTATCTTCTTTATCGTGCGATATCGCCGGCGAGGCGAGTACACGACCACCTCCGGAAAAGCCCATAATACGCTGCTGGAGATCGTCTGGACGGTGATTCCAACGATTCTCGTCGTAATCGTGTTTATCGGCGGCTTCAAGGGATACATGCGAATGAACGTCGTGCCGAAAGATGCCATTGAGATTAAGGCCACCGGACAAACATGGTTTTGGACCTTTGATTACCCAGAAGGTATCAACAGTGTTAATGAATTGGTGATCCCTGTTGGCAAACCGGTTAAACTACTATTGTCCTCCAAGGATGTTGTACACAGTTTCTACGTTCCAGATTTCCGAACCAAAATGGATGTCCTGCCAAACCGGTACACTATCACCTGGTTTGAGGCTACCGACACGGGGAAATACGATCTGTACTGCACGGAGTTCTGCGGCACTGGTCACTCTGAGATGATTGGTAAGGTGACGGTTGTGACAGCGCTTGAATACGATGCCTGGGTTGAAGCAGGTAGCGGCGCGATTGAGGGAGAATCAATGCGCGACTACGGTGCGCGCCTGTACGCTTCCAAAGCATGCAATACATGCCATTCGGTGGACGGCACCCCGGGCGTGGCGCCATCGTTCAAGGGCCTGTATGGACGCATTGAGGTATTCGCCGACGGTTCATCCCTTACTGCAGACGAAAACTATATGCGCGAGTCGATTCTGGATCCAAATGCTAAAGTGGTTCAGGGGTTCGGTCCGGTTATGCCTACTTTCCAGGGCATTTTGAAGGATCGGGATATCGATGCCCTGATCGAGTTCATCAAATCGGTGGAGTAGAAACAGGAAGCGAGATAGATATATGAGCGATTCTGCGGCAGTAACATACTTGAATCACCAGCGTGGTCTGAAGTCCTGGCTGCTGACTGTCGATCACAAGCGGATAGGTATACTCTACCTGTACTGCATTATGGGAGCGTTCTTTCTTGGTGGCCTGTTTGCAATGCTGATTCGCCTGGAGTTGATGAGCCCTGACAAGATTCTCGTTGGTGCAAAAGTGTACAACCAGCTTTTTACGCTCCACGGCGCCATCATGATATTCTTGTTCATCATTCCCTCAATACCGGCTGCGCTGGGCAACTTCGTGCTGCCGATGATGATCGGTGCAAAAGATGTTGCCTTCCCACGACTGAATCTGGCAAGTTGGTATATTTTTGTCTTCGGTGCGCTATTGGCGGTGTATTCAATAATCTCGGGCGCAGTCGACACTGGTTGGACTTTCTACACGCCGTACAGCACTAGCACGGACACATCGGTAATCCCCATGACTCTTGGCGCTTTTATCATGGGGTTTTCATCAATATTCACCGGGCTGAATTTTATTGTAACGATTCATAAACTGCGCATGCCGGGCATGACGTGGTTTAAGATGCCGCTGTTTGTGTGGGCGCTGTATGCTACGGCTATTATTCAGGTGCTGGCTACACCAGTTCTTGGGATCACGCTGTTGCTGCTTATTCTCGAACGGTTTGCAGGTATTGGCATTTTCGATCCGGCTATGGGTGGCGACCCGGTTCTGTTTCAGCATTTCTTCTGGTTCTACTCGCATCCGGCCGTTTATATCATGATCCTGCCTGGGATGGGTATTATCAGTGAGTTGATCGCGACATTCTCTCATAAGAAGATATTTGGGTACAAAGCAATTGCGTATTCGTCACTTGGAATCGCATTTCTCAGTTTTCTGGTCTGGGGACATCACCTGTTTGTGGCCGGCCAGTCGGAATTGGCCGCGGTTATCTTTTCGTTTCTCACCTTTTTTGTCGGAATACCTTCGGGGATCAAGGTTTTCAACTGGGTAGCGACGATGTACAAGGGTCAGATCAGCCTGGAGGCTCCGATGCTCTGGACCTTGTCGTTCTTGTTTCTATTTAGCATTGGTGGTCTTACCGGGATATTTCTGGGAGCTCTGGCTGTCGATGTGGCTCTGCATTCGACCTATTTTGTCGTCGCCCATTTCCACTATACTATGGTTGGCGGGACGGTCATGGCATTCATGGGTGGCCTGCATTATTGGTGGCCGAAAATGGTCGGCAAAATGTACAGTAAAGTCTGGGCGCGTGTCGCTGTGCTGCTAGTCTTTATCGGTTTCAATATGACCTTTCTCACACAGTTCATTATGGGCACAAAAGGGATGCCCAGAAGGTATTACACATACGCAGACCAGTTTCAGCCGTTGCATGGGTTTTCGTCGATCGGTTCCTATGTTATGGGTGCAGGGTTTATCATCGTTGCCATCTACCTGATCGCATCACTCTACAAGGGCAAGCCAGCCCCTCGTAATCCGTGGGGCGCTCTAACAATGGAATGGGAATCTTCGTCGCCTCCTTCACCACACAATTTCGATCACGAACCTAAACTGACACATGGACCATACGATTATGACAAAGTTGTGGCGCCGAAGGGATAGAAGGAACATGATTGTATGAGCGATAATCAACACCCGGAATCCTTGCAGCATCATTTCAGCGATGTCGAGCAGCAGCGAGAATCCGCAAAGCTCGGCATGTGGGTGTTCTTGCTAACCGAAGTCCTGCTGTTCGGTGGGCTGTTTTGCGCTTACAGCATCTACCGTTCATGGAATCCGGACATGTTCCACAATGCGCATGCTTTTCTTGATGTCGGCATGGGCACACTCAATACAATCGTGTTGATCACTAGTTCGCTGACTATGGCTCTGGCCATACGGAGTATGCAGTTGAATAGCAAGTCTGCAACATTGCGCTACTTGTGGATTACGTTATTGCTGGCAGGCGTCTTTCTCGTAGTGAAGTACTTTGAATACAGCCACAAGATCCATCTCGGCCAGTTGCCGGGTAAGTGGTACACGTTTGAAGGTGTTCAGGGGAACAATCCGCATATTTTCTTTTCGATCTACTTCCTGATGACCGGGCTTCACGGCATTCATGTCATAGGGGGAATGAGTGTCATTGGGTGGATTATACTCAAGACTCAAAGGAATGCCTTTTCGGCATCATACTACACACCGATCGAAATGACCGGCCTGTACTGGCATCTGGTAGATTTGATCTGGATATTCCTGTTCCCCCTATTTTACTTGATAGGGTAATGAGATGAATGCTAAAGCACACGAACACGCCCACCACGTCCTGCCACTGAGCATCTACATCGGGGTTGCATCAGCGCTTATAGTTCTGACAGCCATCACTGTATCAATATCCTTCATGGACTTTGGTCCGTATAACCTTGTTGTGGCTATGGTCATTGCCGGGATCAAGGCGACACTGGTTGCCATGTTCTTCATGCATCTCAAATACGACAACAAGCTATACACCGTCATCTTTGTCGGGTCCATCCTGTTCTTGGCGGCATTTGTGATATTCACCATGTTCGACACGCTCCGGCGAGATGAAATCTACAAAATCAAGAGCGGACCGATCAATCCAAATGCCATTATCTATCGTGGGACCGATACCGGTGACACTGTCGTTACCGACAGCTTGTTTTCAGACAGCGCCGGAACAGCTTCGCAAAGCGCGGATCACTAGGTAAACCAGCCGATCAAACTAAGTGCTTGTCCATTTGTTTTAAGATCGGTATAATCGATAGTATGTTCCAGTATTGGCAGAGTAAAAGGAGCCAGCCTTGAAGGGATTTCGCACCCTTGCAGTAGCATCGACCGCTACCACTTATCTGGTCATCTTTGTTGGCGGGCTGGTACGTGTTGCCGGAGCCGGTCTGGGCTGTCCTGACTGGCCCAGATGTTTCGGACGCTGGATACCGCCAACAGATGTCAGCCAGTTGCCTGCGGGAATGGACCCTAGCCTGTTCAATTTCACGCTGGCCTGGATCGAATACTCAAATCGACTGGCGGGCATGACATGTGGTCTCTTGATAGCTGCCACCGCTATCATGGCCATTCGGCGGTTTCGAAAGCAAAAGCAGATTCTTATTCCGTCCATTGCCGCTGCGCTGCTTGTTGCCTTTCAGGGTTGGCAGGGGAGTGTCGTGGTAGCGTCAAATCTTGAACCGATAGTAATCACCGTCCATATGTTGTTGGCGCTAATTATCGGCTGTTTGCTTATATATGTCGTGCAGCAGACGTACTACTTGCAACATGAAACGGACAGAAAAGCCAGCTACCCTGCGCAACTACGATACTGGATCACTGGGCTCTGGGTTGCGGCCCTTACTCAGGTTGCGCTCGGCACGCAGATACGTCAGTCACTTGAAGTGTTGGCCGATCAGTTCCCTCTTTCGAGCGGACCGATACTGCTTTCCCAAGTCGGGATGTTTAACCATCTTCACCTCACGCTTGGCATTATCGTTGCGGCCGGGACGTTTCACCTTCGCAGTACGATCCGATCGGGTCACTCGAAACACTCTTCGCTTACTAACAATGTGTCGACCGGAATTGCCGGTTTGGTCGTAGTCCAACTGATCTTGGGATTGTCGTTTATGATGATCGGGATTCCTGCTGTGGCCCAGGTGTTCCATATGTGGATAGCATCTCTGTATGTCGGGGGGGTCTGGATACTCTTCTCAGATGTCCGTCAGTCGTCAGCCGCAGGGGCGACGAAGTAGCAGCTATGAGAATAGTTCTGGTGGTTGCAAGCCTGCTGTTGATACTCGTTATCGCCGTTGGTGTGGTCTATCTGGCTGATCAGTCACGATCGCAACTTCCCGATTTGGGCCGGGTCCCCCCGTTTGAGTTTACTGAGCGAAGCGGCGATACTTTCGGCCTTAACGAAATGCAGGGGCGGCTTGCCGTTTGCGATTTCATGTTCACCAGTTGTGTATCGATCTGTCCAACCATGAGCGCCAACATGGCCGACTTGTATCGTGCCTTCCACGGCTCCGACAAAGTACGATTTGTTTCTATCACGGTTGATCCGAAAAACGATACAATTGAGGCCTTGGCCGAGTACGCAAAAGACATGGGCGTTTCCGACGATCGCTGGCTATTCCTTCGAGCGTCGATGGATGAGGTCCGCGATCTCTCCCGCAATGGTTTCAAACTTGCCGCCGACGGTTTTCCTATGGGGCACTCGACCCGATTCGTCCTGATCGACCAGGCGGGCCGCATAAGAGGATACTACGACGGCATGGACGAAGCGAGTATGCGCATACTCAAACAACATGTGCGCGAACTGGTGAAACAGATTCCGTGACCGTCGGTGACCTGCCTCTGATAAACGCCTGCCTCAATGGTATCAGCAGCGTCCTGCTGGTTGCAGGATTCTTAGCAATCAAGCGCGGACTACACAAACTACACAAGAGGCTGATGCTGTCGGCTGTCGTAAGTTCGGCGCTGTTTCTCACCGGCTACCTTGTCTATCATGAAGCTGTCGGATCGGTGCCATATCCATATCATGACTGGACAAGGCCGCTCTACTATGCCGTTTTGATACCGCACGTCATATTGGCAGCGACTATGGTACCGTTCATACTTGCGATGCTTTGGTTTGCGTTGCGGGGGGCCTTTGATCGACACAGCCGGCTGGCCCGGTTCGTCTGGCCGGTGTGGATGTTTGTGTCGGTGAGCGGAGTCACGATCTACTTGATGCTGTACGAGCTCTAGACGACAAGAGATGATCCCAAGTTCGTTACATCCGGCGAAGCATCTACTTGATTATGACAAGCTTTCCGATTTGGTTCCCGTGGTCGGACTCGACTACCCAATAGTACAGACCAGAAACCACAGCTTGGGTGTTGCGGCCAATCAGGTCGAATCGTTCAATTGTAGCTGTGCCGCTTCCTTCCGGTTCATCGTGCTCAAACCGTTTGATCAGGTCGCCATCGAGCGACCATATTGAAATCGTGCACCGATGTGGCAAGTTGGCGAAATTAATAGTGCGGGAACGATCGGTTGACAGATTGTCGAAGCGATTCTCCAAGCCGCGACCCTGGTAGTCCGCGTCAACACGATATGGATTCGGGTATACGTAAACATTAAGACCACCATCGGATACAGGGTCAACCGGATCTACGGCATATACCTCCACCTGGTTGACAAAGGGTGATGATTCGAGCGGCTCGAGTCCTTTGGCAGGGTGTCCGAAGTCGAAAGCGGTCACCACGACCCAGTATGGAACCGTTGGCAGGAGATTATCGATGGCCAATTCGTATTCGTAGTACCGCATGTTACCATTTTCATCCACATCAGTCGTGTCCAACAAAGCGTCTGGATACACCTTGTAGATTCCACCCGGGGCGCCCAGGGTCGAGTTGTTATGGTCGACCTTGGTGAAATAGAATATCTGCTGGCCATCGTAGAGCGGGTTGTGGGGTGGATGATCGAGGGGATCGAACTGCTCCCCATAAAGCTGTCGCAACGAATCGAGTGTGAGTGGCAGCTCGTTGAGTTCGAAGCGCTTCCGTCTGGAATTCCAGCGATATCTACTGTAATCTTCATTGTCCCAGGAGGCCAGTAGTGATATATCACCCTCGTCCAGTGACCGCGCCAGATAAACCCGGTACCCCTCAAAATCGTGGATGCCGCTAAATGGGTCAAAGAACCTCTCTGTATCTCTTCCGTTCCAACGTACAAATATCTTGCCGCGCTCAGATCGAACCCGCAGTTGCGGGGCTGGTGGCGGGGTCGCTCCTGTGAAATCAGGCACGCCATCTCCAGCGTAATAGGCCTGGGTCGAATCGCCGGTAATGTCATCGACGAGAAAAATGAACTTTCCCGAGTCACCATCTCCGTCGGTATCCACACCAGGATTGTCATAGACTCGTTTGGCCCATCGAATATTCGTTGTCAGGTCATCCATATTGAGTTGGTTCGTGAAGGCGTATGGTCTCGAGGGTGTGAACATCTCTCGATACGCCTGCGGTACGGTGTGAATGTCCTCTCCAATAGCCTGGACAACCGTGAAATGTTCCGTCTCGGTTGGGTCGAGCGTAAACGGTCCGAAGGAAAGAAGGAACTGGACGAAGTGCCCGCGCGCGATATTATCAGAGTGCCGGTGAGGGGGCAGCCATCCGTTTGCCTGATGATTAATCGACGAGGACCAGCCCGGATAGTCGATAGATGGTCTTGACATCATAAAGTACTTCGCGTTGTCGCCGAAGGGCACACCCAGCCCTCCAAAAAACCTGCGGGTAGGATAAACTACGTTACCGGTTCGCCGAGGACCCCAGCTTCCCAGAAAAGGTGTGTTCACCCACCAATTGAAGTTTGTTTCAAAAGCTCCCTTCGGCAGACGCAGCGGCGCCATTCCAAAACCACTGGTAGTAGAAAGAAAATCCCAGTTGCCACCGGCCGGTTGACCATCGTTGTCAATAACATAGGCTATCTTCATTGGCTCCCAGCCAATCTCTTCAATCTCATACTGTACCGAATCAATGAACCCTTCAACATCATCCAGCCGAGGGAACGGCAACTCGCCAGTATGGTAAACCGCGCCGCTATACTGCACACCAACCCATGCCTTTTGAATGACATGGGGGCCGATATTCTTGATGGCATAATCAATGATCATGAAATCTTCTGCGTACTTAAATGGCCATGTGTAGCTTGTCTGCACCACTCTCAGGTTTAGCGGCTTGTGGCGCCTCTGGTCGTGTTCAGAAAAGCGAATGAACTGATTGATTTCGAATGTGTCAGTGAAGACTCCCTGATATTTCTGAACACCCGGAGACTGTCGGGTGAGCGCCCCTCCTCCCGATCTGTTCGACAGGTCCTGGAAGTCGCCGTCTGGGAAGAAATCCGGCCAAAACTCGCTGTTGCCTGATTCGTCGTTGGAGGTTGTCACGAGGGTGTCGCTTCCAACGATGCCTCCGATCCAGAGAGAGGTGTTGAATCCATGCAGGCGACGACTATACCTGGGATAGTAAAACGACGGCGCCTGTCTGTTACCGAGCGGATCAGGGAAACGACCAATATTGCCTGTCTGGCCATTGTTCACCACAGTGTTCCAAAACCTCCCGTTGTTGTGTACGCGGAAGGTGATGTTTGGAAAACCGGCGGCAGCCATCACTGTCTTTTCGTCGCCGGTCTTGCCCGGCAGCGGGAACAGCGTCGTATCAATCTGAGCAGCAGCGGGACAGGCAAGCAAGATTACCTGCAGGAGTAGTAAACAGCAGGCGATACTGATACGCCTTAAGGCCATTTTATTCTGCGGGTTGTGGAGATTGTGTGGTCGGAAGATCATAATGTGCTTAACGGGTCTTACGCTGTCGGGTTCCACCAATGGGCGGTGAATAAAGCGTATCGATTTGTTTTGATCCTCAACTCGGCCATCACTTGATAATGACCAGCTTTCCTACCTGCGAGCCTGCATCGGACTCGACCACCCAGTAGTACAGTCCGGAAACTACCGCCTGATGGTTCCTGCCGATCAGGTCAAACCGCTCTATCGATGAGGTACCGCTGCTTTCCGGCTCATCGTGCTCAATCTGCCGTACCAGGTCGCCGTCGAGAGTGTAAATACCGATAGTGCAGCGATCAGGCAGATTGGCGAAATTCAGGATTCGGGAGCGATCTACCGAAAGATCATCAAACCGGTTTTCGATCCCCCTGGCAGCATACCCGGCATCAACTCTGTACGGATTGGGATAACAGTATACGTCCAACTTACCGTTCTTGAGAACCCTGTCATGACTCTTGACGGCGTATACAGGAACCTGACTCACATATGGCGACGACTCCAGCGGTTCCAGCGACTTGGCCGGGTATCCGAAATCAAATGCAGTCACACTGACCCAGTACGGAACAGTGGGCAACAAGTTGTCGATGACAAACTCATACTCATAATAGCGCATACGACCTTCTTCATCGACATCATTGGTGTCGAGGGTAGCATCGGGATACAGCTTGTGTATGCCCTTCGGGTCGCTCAGGTCGGAGCTGTT
>JBHHVC010000044.1:0-15619 GCA_046754125.1 Candidatus Zixiibacteriota bacterium | reverse complement strand
ATCGCGCAGCAGAGTCATGGCCTCGGATTTTGCAAACACTACGCAGGTCGATGATACCGGCGGCGGCTCTTCCTCCACGTCGAACGACAGGTCGCCGATTTCTGTGATCGGTATCTTGAGCAGGTCGGCCATCACTTCCATTCCTCGACCCGTTCCGGCGGCGCATTTGTCGTTCATCTTGAAATTCGTCACTTTGCCACGCTCGTCGCAGTGGATCGCCTTGCAATCCTGCCCGCCCATGTCGAGAATAGTACGAACACCGGAACCGCCCATAAAGTTGGCGCCGCGTGCGTGGCAGGCGATCTCTGTTACTGCCTTGTGTGCGAAGGGTACATTGACGCGACCGTAGCCGGTACCGACAATGAATTTGATATCTTCCAGCGTCATGCCGGTATCTTTCAGAGCACCATCGATCGCCTTATGTGCAGAATCGGGCGAATTTGAGCCGGTACGAGTGTTATTGAATGCGAACAACTCTCCGTCGACCATTATCACTGCCTGTGAGGAAACCGACCCGACGTCTATACCCGCCGAAACAATTTCGCCCTGACGCCAGTCCTTGTTTTCGTCGCGCCAGGAGTATTCAGTCCAACGCCAGAATTCTTTTGCCTTGTCCGCCATTACTGATCTCCCTTCCGTTCCGCCGCAACAATTGCCGCTCCCAGTGCACCGACATACTCAGGATCGACCGGTACAATCACATCGCTTTCAAGCGCCCGGTTCAGCGATTTAACAAACCCGGGATTATAGGACACTCCTCCGATGAGAACTATTTTTCGCTCGAGACCTACTCTACGCACCATCGAAGTAATCCTGCTTGCAATGGCGTCGAGCACTGCCCGGGCTATGTCCTCTTTGGGCGTTTCCGAGTGGAGCAGCGAAACCACTTCTGACTCTGCGAAGACAGTGCATTGTGCGTTCATTGGTATATTCTGAGTAGATTTCAAAGACAACTGGCCAAACTCTTCCAGCGATACTTCCAACGCCCGTGACATTGATTCAGCAAATGAACCTGCTCCCGCGGCACATTTTTCATTGACTGCAAAATCGGCCACTTTTCCTGCCGCATCTATCTTGATGCCACGCCCTTCCTCGGATCCAACATCGATAACTGTCCGCGCATCCGGGACCAGGGCATTTACTCCTTTCGCATCGGCGCCGACTTCGGTAATATCGCCATCGGCCCACTGCACTGTCTTGCGTCCGGCACCGGTCGACACTACATGCCCAACCGCTGATCGTTCGAGACCGGCGGATTTGGTCGCCCGGTCAAGGCAATCCTCGGCTGCCTCAGCCTGCTCGAAGCCGGTGGCCACCATTGCCTTGCCGATGATCTCTCCCTCGTTGAGTATGACCACTTTGATGTGTTTTGAGCCCATATCTATTCCGGCAGTAATCATTTCTTGTCCTCCATAGTCAGCAGCTTGGCTGCCTGCTGCCTATACTTAGTTGCGTAGACGAGCATTGATACTTTCCGCACGACCCTGTATTCGCTCGCATGCATTTTCATGCTCGACACCAAAAACACCTATGACGCCGCTCCAGCAGTTGTCTGAATTACAGGCATATCAAGAGTTTCCATAAACGAATCTATTCGAGCAATGACCCGTGTTTCGTCAAATTCTCGTTCGTCACCCATGTTGCCTTCGAATGTCATGACGGGCACGTCGGCCTTGGCGATGCCGAGGCGGTTTTCCATGACACCGCACGACAGTCCTTCGCATCCGCGATTCAAATGCAGCATGACACCGTCGAGATCCCACTGCTTTACAATCTGCAACATCATTTCGGTCTTGAGATTGGGATCATAGAAATGCTGCCACTCCGGCTTGGACAGGTTCCAGTCGGCCAGAATTCGCAGGGCCTGATCGCGCGAGGTGATACTCTCGCCCTTCGGGATCGGTGAAGTGCGCGGCCCCCACGTACCGTCCTTTTTCCACTCCCAAATCCCGATTAGACCGAAAGTGTAGAGTGACCCAACTGACACTGCGCCAAATTTCTCAAGATAGCGAAAGACTTTGAGAAAACCCCAGGGAGGCTGCGTGTCGGACATAAGACGACAACGTTCATCGGCTATAGCTGCAATCTGGTTGTCCACCCGGTACTTGACTTCATCGCGCAACTCTTCGTAGAAGTCGGCGATTTCCTTTGAATGCTTCGACAGTGTGCCGTGAACATACAGTGAGTACATCGTCTTTTCGTCGAGAGGGGCGGGGCGAGCCATGTTCAGACAGCACACTTCCGCCCAGGTGGCGGTAGAACGGATTTCATTTTCCACCGCCTCGATAAGTAATTCGTCCTGATAGGTCCGACCGGTGATTTTTTCGAGCCATTCGATCGATTCGTGCATCTGGTTGACCACAAACATCAGTTTGTTCTCATCGAGTTCGTTGTATGGCCCCACCGACACATCGATACAGAAATACGGAATCTTCTTGTACTCGGCGACGTGTTGATACCATTTTCCATGCGAACAACATATGTGATCCTGAAAGCAGAAGTCGGGCTGGGGATACTCGCCACCAAAGGCGTACTTGTTCAAATACATCGATCCCCAGTAGTTTCGCATATAGCTGCACAGGTCTCGCGCCCAGCCTTTGGCTTCGGCTGCCTCCATGCACTCTTTCGACAGTTTCTTATCGAAAGCAATCGATGCGCCATACGGTTCCCCGGTTATATTGTAGACATCCCGCCCCAGTCCAGCTGGTATGGCGTCGAATGCCCAAGCGCCACCAGTCCAGCGTATGCCATTATTATTGTGCGCTTCGCTGTAGTCCTGGTAGTATTTTTGCCTGAGTTCCTTGGCTTTTTTCCAGCACTGAAGCGGTTCGGTTTTGTATTTTGCCATGATTATCCTCGTTTTTTGCAGATCAGAACAATTCTTCCTCACCGATCATTTCCAGAAACGCCTCGACCCGTATCCTCATCGGTCCAAGCGGAACAGTGACATCGAACTCCAGAAAGAGCGTGGGGAAACCATGCTCGTTGAGAAACTCCTTCAGGGGAGGGATATCACATTCGTGCGGATCGCAAAACTTCTGTTGAATAAGAAGCACACCATCGACATTCCACTCCTTTGCCAGCTTCAGAATGTGCGGGAAACGCGTTCGCTCCTCCCAGTCTTTGGTGGGGCAGGCAGGACGATCAATGTATCGGTTCGAGATATCGGCCAGAATGCTGCCGGTTGTGAATTCGGTCGAGTTCCAGAAATATCGTGAACCGGTGCAGTGGTCGTCAACAACTATGGTGGCGCCAACCGATTCGACCATCCTGACAAAATCGGTATCGTCGTCCTCCGAACCGACCAGCATTAGCCGTGCCCCGGTTTCGCGACCGAGATCACGCTCGCGCAGCTTCGGCAGAATTCGCCTGAGTTCAGCGTTGTGATCTTTCTTGTCGGTAAAGAATGAAGATGCCACCATCACCATCGCTTCGAGTCCAGTGATTGCCGGGGACGGTCCTTTGCGCATATCATAGATTTCGCGCATCAGTTCGCGATTCTCATTGTGCAGTTCGGTGGATTTTTGAAGCTCGTCATCGGAAATTGTTCGACCGGTCCATTCTTCCACAGATTTCTTGAACTTTTTTAGTTCGCCGGTCAGATAGGGACGGGCATGATCGGTCTGCACTTTGTTGGGCATATACAGATAGTAGGCAAAATCGACGGGGACATGGTTGCGCCACGAAGTAAACGACTGCCGAAGATGCAGGCATGACTGCGCCAACACAATCCCCTTCATATAATTGTACTGCCCCTTCAGCCCCTGAGCTAATACGTCGCGGCAAAACGGGCAAAACATCCCGAAAATGTGCGGCTCGGTTACATCCTGCGGCTCGTGCGAACCGAGCATCCGGAGCGGCAAGTGGCCCGCAGCGTAAAGGATTTCTTCGGGCACGTAGCTGCAAAAGCAACCGACTGCCTCGCCCTCATGATTGGCCAGCCAGTTGCGCGCGTAGTCGTGGCGATTCGTGTACCAGTCAAAACATTGTGAAAACATGCGCCTCCTGCGGGGCTATTGCCCGTCTATGCCATTTAGAAAAATATCCATATACTGATCTGTCAGCTTTTTTATGTCAGCATTCTTTTCGCGATCAAACCACATGTACATCCAGTTGAGAGAACCAAAAAGGCAAAGCGCGGTGATATCGGTCTTGGAACGAGATCTACCGACAAACTCACCCACAACTTTCTGAACCAGCCGAAAATACTCACGCCGAATTTCCAACACTTCCCTATAGTAACGACCCGATAACGATTCGATTTCATGAACACACAGTTTCAGATCGTCGATATTTCCGGCGAACAATTCGAAGTGACTTGAAATAACCGCTCGCAGGCGCTCCTCGGCTGTCGTGCATTGCTCAAGTCGTTGTTTCAGGTTATGTACCAGCGCTTCAAATGTTCGCCGCTGGAGTGTGTATAACAGTTCGTCTTTGTTAGTGAAGTAATAGTACAAGCTCGACAGATTGACCCCGGCTGCTGCTGCCACATCGCGAACCGAGGCGCCTTCAAAGCCATCTCGTGCGATAATCCTGGACGCTGCTCGCAAAATGGAGGCCAGGCGTTTTTCATACTGACGGTTACGCCTCTGCGGCTGTGTCCTGAGGGCTATGTTGCCATTTGCCATTATCAATCGCCTCGCAACTAAACTAAATCGAACGTCCGTTCTAATTATACACACTTATCGGCAGACCAGTCAAGAGAAAAAATGGTCATTTCACTCGCAGTTGAAATCCATTTTCATGGAATCCGGATAGACCGAGCCACTTGATGACGCATGATGAGCTGATCCGGGCATGTGGCGACACATATTGACTTTGCCTAACCAACAGTATATCATGAGCTTGTATGGAAACGGCGAGGGATCGACAGTGAGGTTGTGGACAGCGCTCCTGATATCCCTGCTGGGAGTGGGGACAGTACTCGCAGGCGAGGGTCCTTCTTCGCTTGAGCAGGCCAAGCGGCTGGCATCGAACTCCGGCAAACCGATACTGCTGGAGTTTCATCGTCAGTCCTGTCCGCATTGTGCAGAGTCAGCGCAGGATGCGGAATCGGACCCGCAGATGCGACAGGCTCTTGAAACGGTGGTTCACCTGTCGTTGGATGCATCCGCGCAGGCAGGAAGAGAGCTGTCGCGCGAATACAATCTTGGAGCGTACACTCCCTTGTTTGTCCTCACCAACGCCGGCGGAGACGTTATTCGTCGCTGGGCTGGATACACCGGTTCTGCACGCTTTATCACCGAGCTTCGGCGTGCCATGTCTGACAGGACGACTATTAAGGAGAGAATGGCCACATATCAAACCAACCCGACCCGGCAGACGGCGCTGTTGCTGGCACGGCATCTTACAGACATGGCTGATTATAGGGGCGCTGTCCGGTTCTATCGCGATGCGCAACGCCTTGGGACAGTCGAACGGCGGGATTACAGCTTCGAGATATTCGAGAACAGCGCCAACGCGGCCTGGAATGATGCTCTCCCGTTTGATTCCGCCATCGCTGCCGCCGATCTGTTTTTGAAATCACCAAAGGTCAGGGCAGACAGGGTACGAACGATGGCCTTGATGCTATCTAATCTCGCGCGAAAAAACAATTTCACCGACCGAATCGCCAAATATCTGCAAGCCGGAATCGAAGCCAGTCGGGGACAGGATAACCCTGCGTTTCAAAAGGCACTAATCGACTTCCGGGCCGACTCTGCCCTGTACGTTGCGCACGACACATCCGGAGCAATCGGGATCAAGAAGCAAGGTATGGGTTCGACCTGGCAGGATTTTCCAAAACAGTATTTCGGCTTTGGAAGCTGGTGTTTTCAGAGGAAGATCAATCTGGAAGAGGCTGAACTTTGGGTACGCAAGGCAACGAACCTGTCATCCGACGGCCCGTTCAAAGCACGACACTTAAACCTTCTTGCCGATATCTGTTTTGCCCGTGGAAAGACAAAAGAGGCCGCTCGTATTGAGCAGGAAGCAATCGACAATGATCCTGAAAACGAACGATACAGGAAGCAACTCAAGCGGTTCAGTGAGTCCCTACAGCCGCCCACACGGTAGCTTGCCCACCGCTGTCACTTACTACACAGGATGTTGATTCTTCGCTGGACACCATAATTCGAAGCGTTGGGAGCTGCCCTACTCGTCCACCCACTTTGGTGAGCGTTTGTCCATAAAGGCTGCAAGGCCCTCGTGAGCATCCTTGGTGCTCATCATCTCCCCTAGATATATCTGCTCTGCTGCACCCAACGCCTCGATGAACGGCTTGCCCAGTCCGGCTTGAATCGCCTTCTTTGTCTGGCGGAGAATCACTGCAGAGTTTGATGCAAGCCTTGCCAACCACTCTTCCGCGTCAGATTCAAAGCTGTCGCGTGGGTACACTTTGTTTACCAAGCCAATCCTCTGTGCTTCGTCAGCCAGAATGGTGTCACCTATCAAGAGCAGTTCGTACACAGATTTCAGTGCTGTCGACTCTGGGAACGAGGCTGCCGCCACTGGCGGGAAAACGCCTACCTTGATTTCCGGCTGACCGAATTTGGCACGGTCGGACGCAACAACCATATCGCAGAAACAGGCCAGTTCGCAACCGCCGCCCAGCGCCGCACCCTGAACGAGCGCTACGGTCGGGCATTCAATTGTATCGAGCAGACGGAATATGCGATGGAAAGTCCCTATCATGTCATCCACTTTGTCAGCAGTATGCTCGCTCACATCGACACCGGCCGAGAACGCCTTGCCCTTTGCGCGGATGACCAGCATTTTCAGGTCATGCCCATTCGCTAATGACTCCAACGCTTCGTTTATTTCGTTCATCATCGCGATATTGAGAACGTTGAGGTCGTCGCGCATTAGCGTCAGTGTGCCAATACGATCGGTTACATGCAAATCGATATCGGTGTATTCGCCCACGCTTACTGCTCCCGTTTGATCAAGAGTGCCATCGACACTCCGCCGCCGCCGCAAATTGAAGCCAGACCGATCTCTTTATTGCGAGTCTTGAGGGCGTGATACAATGTCACTACTATTCGCGCGCCGGAATTGCCGGTCGGGTGACCCAGCGCTATTGCACCGCCATGAACGTTTACAATTTCTCGATCCCACGCCAGCACCTTCTCGTTTGAGAGAATCTGTACTGCAAATGCCTCGTTCACCTCGATAAGGTCCGGATCTGCTATAGTCATGGCTGCCTTGCTCAGTACGTCAGGTATTGCAACACCCGGCCCCTCGCCCATTGTAGACGGCGAGACCGCCACCGCCGAACAGGCCAGAAGTGAAAACAGCGGTTTCGCGCCAAGGGACTTCGCATGCTCACGACTAGTAAACACTAAGGCACTTGCCCCATCGGACATACTACAAGCGTTGCCGGCAGTGACACTCCCCCCTTCCTTGCGAAAAACTGCAGGGAGTTTTGCCAATTTTTCTATCGAACTATCGGGTCGGACTGTTTCATCTTTTGAAAACGAGATCGTTTCCTTTCGTGATTTGACTTCGACAGGAACTATCTCACTGTCAAACCATCCTTCTTGCTGCGCCCTGGCGGCCTTCTGGTGCGACGACAATGCAAATGCATCCTGTACCTCGCGACTGATCTTGTACTTGTCGACAAGGTTTTCTGCTGTTACGCCCATCCCCTGTCTGATTAGCGGATCGATCGAATCGGACCAGCCGTCCTCGAGTTTACGATCGCCCATCTTGAAACCAGCCCAGCGCGCGTTCTTCAGCAGGTAGGGAATCGTTGACATCGAATCAAAACCGCCGACCAGAACAACTTTAGAATCTCCCAAACGGATTGACTGGCTGGCCAGTTGGATTGCTTTCATCCCCGACGGACAAGCCATATTTATTGTCTGGGTCGGAACCGATTCGGGGATTCCTCCACGAACGGCTGCGGTTCGCGACGGGTTCGGTCCGTTGCCTGCCTGACGGCAACTGCCAAGAATGACTTCGCTGACCTGTTCGCTATCAATGCCGCTTCGTTTGACCGCCTCGGCTATGGCCACTGCTCCAATATCGCAGGAGCCCATGTTTCGCATCGTTCCACCAAATCGTCCCATCGGCGTTCGGCAGGCAGATATACATACTACATCGTTCAATTCCATTACTTAGTTTCCTATGATATCAGATGTACTGTCCGCCATCGACGCGGATAACTTCACCGGTAATATGTCGAGCCAGATCGCTGCACAAGAATGCTATCACCGAGGCTGTTTCTTCCGGTGTACCGAGCCGTCCGAGGACAGTTTCATTGATCGCATTCTGTTTGATTTCGTCTGACAGGCCAGACATCATGTCCGTTAGTATCATACCGGGTGCCACCGCGTTTACATTGACCGATGACCTGCCCAATTCACGGGCAACTGTTTTGGTCAGGCCAATTATCCCGGCCTTGGCCGCCGAGTAATTGGACTGTCCAAATTTGCCGCGCATACCGTTGATTGACGTGATATTGACGATCTTTCCTGATTTCTGCTGCCGAAAGATCGGTGACACGGCGCGGATGAAGTTGAAATAGCCTTTCAAATTAACCGAGAGGACGTTGTCCCACATTTCTTCGGTCATCTTCCAAATGACACCATCCTGATTGATTCCGGCATTGTTCACCAGTATATCGATCTTGCCAAGAGTCGAAACGACCTGCTCGACCATCTGAGCCGCCTGATCGGTAAGAGCTACATCACACCGCACCATCATCGTACGACGACCAAGTGACTCAATTTGTGCGGAAAGTTCGGCAGCCGCGTCGGTGGAGCTGCGGTAGTTGATCGCCACGTCCGCGCCGCATTTTGCCAGATACAGGGCGGCCGACGACCCGATGCCTCGCGAGGAGCCTGTGACGATAGCGACCTTACCCTTTAGGTCGAACATACCGCGCTCCTTCCAGAATTGTTTTGCATCATCACTGCTCAAGCCTCGATGGTGGCGCCGCACATGCCACAGAATTTGTGCAATCCGGGAAGTTGAGTCGCGCCGCATTTGCTACATGTATGTTTGTAGGGGCCGTATTTAAACTCGGAAGAACCGCCCTCTGCGGCAAGCTTTCGGAGCCCCATATAGTCGGAGGGACGTTTTTCTACGAATGCCTGCATTCCTTCATTCGGTTCCCACGAGGCAAAGTGCACTGTCAGCCAGTCGCGGGCGTGCCCAATAGTCGAATACCAGACCTGCTCCTTGAAGTAGTTCACCTGGCTCTTGGTATAGCGCATACATTCGGGGAACTTGTTCAGCATTTTTTCAGCCATCTCGTTGCAGGCCTCGTCCAGTTTCTCGCGCGGTACTACCTGATTGACCAGTCCCCACTCGAGCGCCTTAGCGGGCAGGATACGTTCGTTAAGGAAGAGAATCTCCCGTGCACGACGGTCGCCGACGAAAATCGGCAGCCACTGAGTAGCGCCACCGCAGGCAACCGAGCCGACATTAGTGCCGATTTGACTTATGAAAGTGTCATCGGCCATAATAGACAGATCGCAGGCCATGTGTGACTCATTGCCGCCGCCAACAGCCATACCATTGAGACGACAAATGACCGGCTTACCGCATTTGAGAATAGACTCGATGTACCCGGCAAAAAGCCCCATGTATTTGAAGTAGTCGTGCGGCTTCTGCGTGTAGTACGCCGAATACTCTTTTACATCCCCGCCGGTGCAAAACGCCTTGTCACCTGCGCCAGTGAATATGATCACGCCGACCTTGTCATCCCAGGTGGCATCGGTGAAAGCCGTTGCCAGTTCCTGCAGGCAGGGAGTACTATAAGCGTTGTAGTACTTCGGACGGTTGATTGTAATTCGGGCAATCCAATCCCCTTTTTCGTAGATTACTTCCTTGAAATTGTACTCGGCCGGATCCTTTGGTTCAAAGTGATTCACTGTAATATCCTCCATGGAGTGCATTTGGAGCAATCGGCATCATCAGAAGTCTGTCGCTGCCACCGACGACATATCTCAAGTTGCCAAGTTTTGCTGATTCCTTTGATAATAGTTGTGTACCGTTTTCCATGCGGGAAATTAGTGACGACTTGCCTGCGCCGCAAGCGCAAATTGGATATGCGGGGCGACCCTCAGGGATTCAGACTCGCGTGTCCTGTTTTGAAAGGCTTAAAACTGCCTCAAGAACACCTCCGGCGATTGCATTAGCCTTGTCGGAGATGCGAAAACAGTAGTCGGGAAAGCCGCGCGGGTCCACATCGCCAATCTTCTGACCCATATGTACGGTTAGTCCGGATCGGATAAGTCCTCGAAGTGTGCCTGCGGTTTCTGCAATTACAGCGTGGACACCGACCGTGCCAACCGTTTCACCATACACCAAGTGGTCGCCAATTTGGCGACTTTCGCGAAAAACACCATCGGCAGGTGACCGGATCAGGCGCTTGGTTGAGACGCCTCCAATCTCTGCGGGACGGCCTGTGTCGGCCAGAGGCGAGCCGGTGTACAAAACTCGTCCAAGATCAAAGCCCCGATTGGTCTCAACCGCAGCGTGAGAGTTGCGGCCGACGACAAACCCGGGCCCCAACCCGATTACAATCGGCGCCAGGTCAAGTGTCGTATCGATTCTGTTCTTGAGCATACGTGCATCGACCAGCACCGACGGTTTTATCATGTTTACGGTAGCAGCTTCGGGATCGCACAGCACCGGTACTTGATTCCGATGCAGCAGCAAATCAATCTGGTCCAAGTCGTCCACCCGCACAGCTGTGACACCATCGACTGTCACTTGTGAATCAAACATAGCCTCGGCAAAACAGACTGTACGGCGTATGCAACTCGGCTCTGCCTGCTCCAGAGCCACAACCTTGAACCCGGACACAATCAGGCGCCGGATTACGCCAGAGGCCATTTCCCCGGCCCCGCGCACGACGACCAGCGAGTTCATTGGCGAGTAGAAGGCGGAGCCAGCCGAGCGCGCACTTCTATAAGTTTTGCGGCGATGGCCACGGCAATTTCGGCCGGACCCTCGGCGCCGATTTCAAGTCCGATTGGAGCGTTTACCTTTTGTAGCAGCGCGGAGTCGACACCATTGTCAGCCAGCGATTTGAGCATTTTGGCAATCTTTGCCCGCGAACCGATCATTCCAATGAAAGCCCACTGCTTTTCGATCATATTGGCCAGCACCGTCCTGTCGCAGTCGTGCGAACGAGTGACTATCACAATATATGTTGACGAATCGCTTTGGACCAGTTCACCACCGAAACCGTCGTCAACAGGCACGGTCTGCACGCTCCTTGCGAACTGCTCGAGCATCTCCGGACGATCGTCCACAATGACAATGCGAAAACCAAGTGGCGCAACTGCCCTTACCAGCTCTCTGGCAATATGTCCGGCTCCGAAAATCAACAGGCGGCCCGGACTACCATAGGTCTGCAAGAAAACATCCGCCTCTCCACCGCAGCACATATCAGTGGCATTGTCGCCGGTCCGTGCGAAACGATAGGTTTTGAGCAGACAGCCCGTGCCGGAGGACAGCAACCCCACCGCGTCGTCAATCACCATCTTCTCAAAATTGCCGCCGCCAATCGTCCCGACTATTGCGCCGTTCGGCTCGATCAGCATTTGCGCTCCATCGGCTCGAGGGGATGAACCGGCTGTCCTTACAATTGTTGCAAGAACGAACGGCTGTCCCTCATTCCGACGACGGGCTGCTTCCTGTAGGATGTTCATGCTTCTTAGTCCCTGAACAGAAGAATCACAGTCATACACACTGACCAATAGCCATACGATAATCTGCGGGCGTATCGATATCAATCTGCTCTGTGTCGTCCCACAGTTCGATAGAGTTTGCCCGATAACGAGTGACCAGATCGTTACCGACGCTGTCACCGGACAGGCTTGCCAATTCTGCAAACAGTGCTTCACCGAAAATGATTGGGTGGCCACGTCCGGACGGTGTGTTTACATACAGCAATGCCGGTCTATCCCGAACAAAACGCTCAATCGCACGGTCGATCAGATCTGTCGTGACCGTTGGTTTGTCGGCAACCATGAACAACATTGCCTCGCTCTGCACCCCAGCAAACCTCACGGCCAGCTTGATCGACTCTGCCCTGCCCCTTGAATAGTCAGGGTTGAAAACTGTCTGCACTCGTTCGCTGGACCAACGTTTTGCCAGTCGCTCAATTCGCTCATGTTCATATCCTGAGACCACAATTATGCGGTCGACACGCGAACTGATCACGTTCTGAAGAGTTGTTTCGAAAACAGTCTGCTGCCCAAACGGCATCAATAATTTGTTGCATCCCATTCGCTCAGACTTACCTGCAGCGAGCACAACACCGGTGATTGTCATGCATGCACCGGGTCTTTCTTGAGGGCCGCGAGTATTTTTTCCGGTGTAGCGGGCAGGGAAGTAATTCTCACACCGACGGCATCGTAGATGGCATTGATGATAGCCGGTGCGGTAGCGACAGTCGGTGGCTCACCGATTCCAATAGCACCGTAAGGACCGGTCGGTTCCGGGTCCTCGAGCAGGATAACATCCACATCGGGCGCGTCGGTCGCTTTCATAATTCGATACTTGCCAAAATTGCTGGCCTCGATCACGCCGTTAACCGACCGGGAATCCTCGCACAATGCGTATCCCCATCCCATAGAGATTCCGCCGATCACCTGTCCGCGCACAGATTCCGGGTTGATAGCCCTTCCGATGTAGTGGCAGGCCGCTATTCGGTTGACCGTTACTTTTCCGTTTTCAGTATTCACAGTCACATCAGCCATTTGTGTGCCATATGCAATCGGATGATATGCATTCCCCTGTCCTGTTTTTGGGTCGAGTTTCTGCGTAAACTTCTCTCCTTTGAAAAAACCCTCACGGCGCATCGGTTTGCCATATTTGCCGAACGACGAATACAGATCAGCAAGAGAAACCGACCGATCAGAGTCGTTGACGACTGTCGCTTTACCCAACGCCAACTGAATTTGTGCGGCGTCAGCGTTCAGCATCTGTGCCGCTACATACTGGGCATCGCGTGCTATAATTGAGCAGGCACGATGAATGGCGTTACCTGTTACAAATGTCTGGCGTGTCGCCACAGTCGACCCGCAATTTGGAGTTGTCTGCGAATCGCCTGTGATCATCTCGACAGCCTCAATATCAAGGCCCAGCGTCTCGGCAGCTATCTGTGGAAAAATCGTATTGGAACCCTGACCGTAATCGGTGGTCGACACAAAGACCTTCGCCTTCCCTTCGCAAGTGACTTCAACAATAGCGTCCCCTTGATCGGGAATCCCGGCACCGAAACCAATTCCGTACCACAGCGATGCGACCCCCTTGCCACGACGCAGATGCGCTTCGTTTTGGCCGACTTTCCGAAATGATTGATCCCAGCCAAACTTGTCGGCCGCCAATTCGATCGTGCGTCGCCCCGGAGTGTTATTCACTACCTGACCGGTCGCTGTCGTCGAGCCCGGTTGAAACGAATTTAGCTTTCTGATCTCTACTCGGTCAATCCCGAGCTTGTCGGCCAGCATGTCAAGTGCTGATTCGCTGGCAAACACTGCCTGTGGCGTACCGAATCCGCGCATTGCTCCGGCAAAGGTGTTGTTTGTATAAACAGATTTCCCGCGCACGCGCACATTGGGGATATGATAGGGGCCACTCACATGCACACATATCTTGCGCAGGATATTTGGACCCCACGAAGAATAGGCGCCGGTATCTGCCAAAACGTCGGCCTGAAAAGCCAGCAAGCACCCGTCGGCAGATGCGCCTACTTTCAGTCGAATCGTCACCGGGTGGCGCTTTTGAGTCGCCTGGAATGTCTCCACTCTCGTGTATCGCGTGCGCACCGGCCGACCAGTCAGGAAGGCGGCCAGCGCACAATGAATCTGGCCATAGACATCTTCGCGTTTACCGAACGCTCCGCCCACCGGAGGCTGAATAACTCGCACATCCTCTTTTGGCAGGCCGAGCGCGCGAACGATGTTCAACCTGTCGAAATAGACATGCTGGGTTGGCGCCTTCATACACAACTTACCGTCGTCATCGAAATAGGCGAGCGCCGCTTCAGGTTCCATTTGGGCGTGATCGACCGCGACAGTGGAAAATGACTCTTCAACAACCGCATCGCATTTGTTGAAAGCGTCGTCCGTATTCCCCTTTATGATATTGAACTCGTAGAGGAGATTGCCGTCGGGATGAATTCGGGGAGCGTCTGTGTCGAGCGATTTTCGAGGATCGAAAATCGGCTCCAGATCGTCATAGGACACCGCTATTGCCTCGCACCCCGCTTTGGCCGTCTCGTAGCTGTCGGCCACTACCAGAGCGACAGCATCGGTGTATGAACGAACGACCTCTCCGGCCAGCACCGGAATATCCCTGATAATTTTTCCGTATCGATTCTCTCCGGGAATATCGGCGGCCGTTATGACACGGACAACGCCCTCCAGAGCCTCCGCAGCCGCAGTGTCGATAGATGTGATACGGGCGTGCGCTCGCTCGGATCGCTTTGTGGCCAGGTACAAGCAGCCGGGCGGATCGGGGATGTCGTCAGTGAACCGGGCAGTCGCTGTCACCAATGGAACAGCATCCCTGCGCGGGATCGATTTACCGACCCACTGTTGCGGTTTGACGCCATCGGCCAGATCCATCCTGCCAGTACCGACGCCTTTTTGCAACTGGCCCGCCGCCTGTTGCACGGCCTCTATGATCTGTGTGTACCCGGTACAACGACAGAGGTTAACACGCAGGGCCTGCTTGATTTCATCCTCAGTTGGATCGGAATTGCCGTCCAGAAGTGCTTTGGCGGCCATAATCATGCCGGGCGTACAAAAGCCGCATTGTGAGCCTTGACGGTCGACAAAAGCCTGCTGGATCGGGTGCAATTTGTCGCCTTGGGACAAATGTTCAATTGTTTCGACGACCGCTCCCGAAAGCTTTTCCGGCTTTATAGTGCATGAACGCACCGCCTTGCCGCTTAGGATTACCGTACAGGTGCCGCAGGTTCCTACATCGCAGCCACACTTGGTGCCGGTCAGGTGTAATTGCTCGCGCAGAATCCGCATCAGCGACATCGACTGGTCGACCGCAAGCGACACCTGCTTATCGTTGACTGTAAACTCTAATGGTTGCTGCTGTGTCATAACTTCTTAACCTAGACGGCGAATCGATCAAAGTCAAGGCCTTCAAGCAGTAACAGGGCATTACGATCGGCTTCCCACCGGCCCGGAGGATCAATAATACGTGCGCCGGTCTCTTTTTGAGTTGCCCGCGATAGTCGGCGCAGGTATCTTGAAAACGAAGGCGGGCCCTTATGGCAGACTGTCAGTGTCGTCATAGGGCGTACGACATATGCCCCCGTAGCTCATCTGGATAGAGCATCTGCCTTCTAAGCAGAGGGTAGCAGGTTCGAGTCCTGCCGGGGGTATTTAATTTTAAGCCCCACAACAACTTCCAGCGATTACTCAAACGACAAAACAAGCTCAGATCGCCCGAAAGGGCCTCTGACTGGTAGGAGAAGTCATGGAAGATCATCTCAAGCGACTGTACAAATTGGTCGATGAATTCAAGGTGGGTTCAAATTGGAAAACATACGTCGATGCGTTTGTCTTCGGATGTAAAATTAGAAACTTAGCACCCAGGACACTCAACGTTTACGCCGAACGCTTAGGCTACCTTGCCCGACACCTTGAAGAAAAAG
>JBHHVC010000043.1:0-16571 GCA_046754125.1 Candidatus Zixiibacteriota bacterium | reverse complement strand
GTGGTTGTCGAAACGTTGGGGCCGCCCTGATCGGGGGAGAGACAGCCGAGTTGCCGGACTTTTACCAGAGTGATGAATATGATCTGGTCGGATTTGTCGTCGGCGCGGTCGAGCAGACTAAGATAATCAATGGTTCTACTATTGTCGAAGGAGATGTTTGCCTCGGCTTACCATCTAACGGACTTCACACCAACGGCTACACACTGGCGCGCAAGGCAGCCTTTGAAGTAGCCGGTCTGAAACCGAACGACCGAATCGAATCTCTGGACTCTACCATTGCACAGGCACTCATGGCCGTTCATCGCTGCTATCAGCCGATCGTAAAGCCATTGCTGGGCAAACACACAATTCACGGTATGGCCCACATTACCGGCGGGGGCATCCCGGGTAATCTCAAGCGAATCCTGCCCGACGGATTGCAGGCAGCAATAGACAAAAGCAGTTTCCCGGTTCTGCCGATATTTGAGTATCTGGGACAAGCGGGCAATATCGACCCGGAGGATATCTACTCGGCCTTCAACATGGGAATAGGATATATTCTTGTCGTGCCCTCCAAGGAAGCGGACTCGGTTATGAATGCGATTCAATCAACTGGTGAAAGAGTCTACCGAATCGGCGAAATAGTTCATGGCGACAGCGACGTGATCCTGCGAGACTGAATATGGTCCTGTTATGCATCATGGACGGTTTCGGTCTGCGCGAAGCTGATGAAGGCAACGCTATTGCCGCGGCTAACAAGCCAGTCTATGATCGACTGATAGCTACCTGTCCGCACACGAAAATCGACGGTTCCGGTCTCGCTGTCGGGCTGCCCGACGGACAGATGGGAAACAGCGAAGTGGGGCATCTCAATCTTGGCGCCGGTCGGGTCGTCTATCAGGATATTACCCGCATAGACCGAGCCATAGATTCCGGCGAGTTCTTCAGAAACGATATACTCTGCTCGGCGATGGAGCGAGCGGCAAGAAAGGGAAAAACGGTTCATCTGTTCGGGCTGGTATCGGATGGCAAGGTACACTCGTCACTGGACCATCTTTACGCGCTGGTCGATCTGGCCGGTAGAAAACAGGTGGACAAGCTCTATCTACATGCATTCATGGATGGCCGCGACACGCTCCCGACATCGGGCAGGGACTACATGGCACAGGTCCTGCAAAAGTTCGAATCCTATGGTCTCGGCCGGGTGGCAACTGTCGGAGGGCGATACTACGGCATGGATCGTGACCGTCGCTGGGAACGTACCGATCTGGCTTATCAGGCCAGCGTGCAACGGCAGGGGCCGGCCGATTCCAGTCCGATGAATGCGATAGAGCAGTCGTATGCCAGTGATGTTACCGACGAGTTTATTCTGCCCGTTGTCATCGACAACGGCCATGTCAATGATGGCAGGGTTGACGACGGCGACCTTTGCCTGATGTTCAACTTCCGTTCCGATCGCGCTCGCCAGTTGTCATACATGTTGTGCGGATTCGATGTCGAAGGCCGACCTAACGCGGAACATCCGGATATCGAGTTGGTTACCATGACCAACTATAACAAGGATATGCACCAGGCCAATGTTGCTTTCCAGCCGACAAAGCTTGAATCGATCCTGCCCGAAGTGTTGGCCCGCGCCGGCAAGACACAACTTCGGACTGCCGAAACCGAGAAATATGCCCACGTGACATTCTTCTTTAGCGGGGGCGCGGAGAAGCCGTTTGATGGCGAACAGCGTCATATGGTGTCGTCACCCAAAGTCGCTACCTACGATCTCCAGCCCGAGATGTCGTCAGTTGAAGTGACTGACAACGCCGTGCGAAGCATCAACTCAGGCGAGTTCAATTTTGTGCTGCTGAATTATGCAAATTGTGACATGGTGGGACATACCGGAATCATCGATGCCGCCCGAAAGGCTGTTGAAGCGGTAGACCTCGGATTGGGGCGGCTGCTCGAAGCAGTGAAAAGCCGGAACGGCGTGGCCATAGTTACGGCCGATCATGGCAACGCAGAAACAATGATAGACAAAACAAGCGGCGGACCGTGGACGGCCCACACTACCAATCTGGTCCCATGCATTCTATACGATCCCTCCGGACAGCTTGGCCCGGGTGTGTCAATGCGCGACGGAGGGATTCTGGCTGATGTCGCGCCGACCGTTCTGGATATCCTTGGTCTTCCGGTGCCCGAGCAGATGACCGGAAAGACACTGATCGTTCGTTGATCACCTACCCGATTTTTCGAGAGGTATCTGACGTGATTGCATTGATACGAAGAATCGGCCGACTGATCTTGCCTGAGGATGTCTGCCTGCGTAAGCGACGCTTCGAGCTGATTGTCTGGGCATTTCTGCTGTCACTCTCGTTTGATCCCGAGGGGCTGGGCTTCTTAGCATGGTTTTCGCTGGTACGCCCGTTTATGATAATAAGTTCGCTGAAAGGACGCCAGGCCTTCAACGCTTCGTATTTCTTTGGGTTTTTATTTAACCTGTTCTGCATCTACTGGATTTCATATGTGACCCCCGGTGGAATGATCGCAGCGGTCGCTATCGTCGCTGTTTACTCAGCGATTTCTCTCACTCTGTTCAACAAGCTCTACCACATTCGACCGCTCTATGGCATAGTGGCCATCCCACTGCTCTGGGTCGGGGTCGAGTACTTTCGTACATTGTCCGAGTTCGCCTTCCCTTGGTCCGATCTCGGCTACAGTCAGGCCTATTACCTGTACATTCTGCAAATAGTCTCTGTGGTTTCTGTGCATGGACTGAGCCTACTGATTGTGGTTGTCAATGTCCTGTTGTGGCAGGGGTTGCGTCGGTCGTTGTCCCCCGAGCGACGTCTCGCCTCGGTCTTTTCCGCAATAGCGATTGTGATCGGGCTGCTCGCCTACGGCTGGATCGAATTGCCCGCGAGAGCGATACCCGGCAACATTGACATCGCCCTTTTGCAGCCGTCAGTGCCGCTTGATGTCAAGTGGGGCGACAAAGCCAAAGCGGAGAACTTTCGAGTATTCGACTCGCTGGTGCAGTCGGTGGCCAATGATTCAATCGCGTTGTATGTCTGGCCCGAAACGGCCGCACCCTGCTACCTGACCCATGATCCGGGCTGTCGGCGCGGGGTGGTCGATATCGTCCGAAAAACAAAAGGGCTGCATCTTGTGGGAGGTATCGCCGCCAAAACACACGGCGAGCGCTACAGGTACTTTAACTCCTGCTTTCAGGTCGACTCGGCCGGGTCATTTGCGGCGAGGCATGATAAAGTGAAACTTGTCCCCTTCGCTGAACATGTCCCGTATCAGGACTATCTTCCCTTTCTTGAGCAAGGAGCACTTCGCGAATATCTTACCTTTATTGATCGCTGGGGTATCCAATGGTGGTCGGACTATTATCCCGGTGACCGGCGGACACTCTTTCAGATGCCTGAGGCAACCTACGCCGTGCTTATCTGTTTTGAAACAGCCTTTCCGGAGTATGTCCGCGGAGCTATTCTAGATGGAGCCGATTTCGTCGTAGGCATCACCAACGACACGTGGTGGCAGCAGTCACCTGGCATATACACACACTCGCGTATATTCATCTCTCGCGCCGTCGAAAACCGCTGTTGGTTTGCTCGCTGCGCCAACAGCGGGCTAACATATATAGTCGATCCTTTTGGTCGTATCCACGAGCGGCTGGAAACTTATGAAGTAGCTGCCCTGCGCGGTAAAGTGCGTACTTTGGACGGTTTCTCTATCTTCACACGGGTAGGCGATCTGGCCGGCTTGATATCATTGTTGTTCACTCTCGCTGCTGCCTCTATATTGCTTGGGCGATGGGTTATTCGAAAGGTAAAACCGTCGGTTTCATCAGGCAACTGACTCTCTGTCTGGTTGTAAGCTGTGCAAGCATGCCGCCCGCTCAGTCAGCTTCCTGGGAAACCCTGACATCTCTTCAAGACGTGCGTCGTATGCGCGTCCTTGGCGACACGCTCTTTGTGCTCACCTCTGGCGGTATGCTCGCCATTACCGACCGAACTCAGGCGGGAATGTCACTCACCAACGTCGACGGTCTCGGAACTTCTGATTTGACCGACATGATTGTCGACAGTCGCGGGCAACGGTGGATCACCGGTTTTGGGCGGCTGGTAGCCTTCGGCGAAGCGCCGGTGCAATTCCCCTTTGCAGATAACGATGGCCAGTCGTTTGGCCTGCGCTGCGTTCGGGCTGACGGCGATGCCCTGTGGGTCGGGACTTCTCGTGGCCTCGTGCTATTCTCGACCATTAATGACGGCGGGCAGATCGAGGACAGCTACCAATTGTTCGGTGACTTGAATCCGCAACCGGATGTAAATGACATACTGCTTACGCCAGATTCCATCTGGCTGGCGACCTCGGATGGTCTGGCTGTCGCGCAACGTTCAGTGCCGAATCTTTTGAAAGCGCCCCAAAGCTGGACTGTCTTTTCCCGGCGCAATCATCCCGAACTTGCCTCAGACAGCATCACCCGCGTTATACGCTTTGAGTCGTCGATTTACGTCGGCACTCCTGTTGGTCTGTACCGGTTAGCCGTTGATTCCCTCGTACCCGACACATCCTTCGTGCCCGTTTTTACACTAAGCGGAGCGGGAATCAACGACCTAGTCGTTGAGGACGACTCTTTGATACTATACAGTAATCGCGGCACAGCTCGCGTAAGGAATGAGCAGGTTTTGTTTCCGTCCATCCCAGATATGTTTTCTGCGGTGCGCACAGGAGCGTCGTTTCAGTCCACGCGCTGGATTGCCCTGAGGGCCGGGGGGCTTCAGTACGATACCGGAGGAGCCTTCATCACCTATCCCTTTACAGGCGCTCCGGGCAACGATGTGACGGACGTAGCCGTCCAAAGCGACGGCAACATTATTGCCGGATTTCTGTTCGATCCGTTTGCCCAATACGATGGCGTGACATGGAGCAAGTTCGCCATTGGATCAATTGGATGGAGCACCGACATGATTCTCGGTTCATCCGAAGCTGTCTGGGGAGGACCGTGGGGGCGGGGGCTGTTCCGCTTCGGCCCCGATAGCGTCGAGCGATACGATTCATTCAATTCCGCCATGCGTGGAAATAACGATGATCCGCCGATCAGCTACAATTTTATTGTGATTCGAGGACTTGCTTCAGACGGCGACTATATGTATATCGGTTGCTATCGATCCTACACTGGTTATCCCATAGTCATAGCCGACATAAACCGCCTCGATCAACCGGACGGATGGGACTCGGTCGGAGTGGCCGACGGCATCACCAGCGACCGTGTCGTGTCGCTTGATGTTCACAACGGCAGGCTTGCCATGGGCACAGAGGCAGCCGGTATCTTCTTGTGCGATCTGGGGGCTGACCCGTTTACTCGTCCGCGTCCCGCCTGTATTCAGCAGACATCGGCAAATTCGCGATTGCTTTCTGACGACGTAAATATCGTGCGGTTCGATCCCGATGGCGTCCTATGGGCAGGCACGAGTTTCGGCATATCCCGATGGAATCCCGGCACCGATCGCTACGACACTATTCCACATCCCGCTCAGCTGGGGGCGGAAGTCACCGATCTGGAATTCGACGGGCGCGGCAATTTGTGGGTCGCTACACGCGGTGGCATTGCGCGAAGAGATGCCGCCACCGGTGACTTTGATGCCTTTACTCAGCGCGATGGTCTGGTAT
This sequence comes from Candidatus Zixiibacteriota bacterium, assembly GCA_046754125.1. Taxonomy (GTDB): domain Bacteria; phylum Zixibacteria; class MSB-5A5; order GN15; family FEB-12; genus JBHHVC01. The sequence continues at coordinate 10,925 of JBHHVC010000043.1, read as the reverse complement.
CGAACAATGTTCGCCGGGTCGCTCTCGATCGCTTCACCGGTGACCTGCTTGCCGCAACCGACGCGGGTATCTCCATCCTTCGATCCTCGTCCGCACCGAGAGTGTCGAATCTGGATAATGTGATTGCATTTCCAAATCCGTTCGTGCCGTCTATCGATGGTCGTCTTCAATTCAACTTCGAGCGAACAGCCTCTGTCAGCTTCTTTTCGGTCGCGGGAGAATTGGTTCGCGAACTTCCGTCGATCGATCTCGGATGGGGCGGCCGCAACGAGGCGGGAGAACAGGTTGCATCCGGAGTCTATCTGTTCGTCCTGACCGATAAAGATGGCCGCACTGCCGGGGGGAAGATTCTGCTGGTGCGTCGATGATTAGCATTGTTCGACGACCCTACAACGACGACTCCAACGATGGATACAGCCAACTGAACGAAACGAATCCGTTCAATTCATCCGGTCTTGCAACACTCTGGGGCATAACTGGGGCGGACGCTCGTTGAAAACTGGCGATATGATGCCATAATTACTACATCGCCGCCGATCTCAGCCCACTTGATAGCGATTCGACTGACCGACGACTTCAGTCTCCCATGGATTGCAGACTTTAGCGACTTCTGGACAACATGGCCGATCGGAATGCACGAGCGCGTTAACCTGCTGGGTCAAAAGTCCCGTCAGGAGATGGCGGAGATTCCAGCGCTGCATCGTTACTCTACGTCGCATTGGCTGGCGAATTGCCGGACTCCGTGTCGACAGGCCGTGTTTACACAATGCTCTCATCCGGCCGCCCGATACTGGCGGCAACGCCACGCAATAGTGAACTTGGGAAGCTGATAAATGAATATGGCAACTGATTCTGCTTCAATCATGACTCGTTGTACGAGGCGACTGACTACCTAGCTAAGCTGATTACCGAGCCCAATCGTGGCACTCTGCTGCTCTCTCCATGCTCCAAGTCGATTCAGAAGTACTCGTCGCAGGAGATGGTGCAATCGTTCGCCCGGATTCTCGATACGGTTTTTGCCTAGCACGACCGACCGGGCAAAGGTATGTCCGTATTCGAACCCGCCCACCAAGACTGGTATCAAGAGGCAGACTGGGGAGGTTTCCTCTCACAAAAGACCTGAGAACCCCCGGTCGATAGCGGAACGCGCGCAGCCGTCTCGTATGCCGTTTCGCTTCAATGACTTGCGGGAGCTACGGGTGACCCGCTCGGCCAATCATATACAATATACGTCCACTAACAGGTTGCGCGGAGTGGAATCCTATGCTATACATTGACCATCTGATCCTGCTGGAACAGGAAGAGATTGCAGTTGTTAGGAATGAATGGAAGTTATGGCATAGGTCTGAGGAGTTAGAAGCATGACCAACAGATTGGGCATTCGAGGATATCATTTCATCGAGTTTTATGTCGGTTCGGCCAGAATGGTTGCCTACTGGTACGCACGAGCTTTTGGAATGGAAATTACCGGTTATCTTGGCCCCGAGACGGGCGTACGGAACCGGTGCTCTTATTACTTGACCAAGAACAATCTTAAGATTCTTGTAACGTCCGCACTGCAGCCGGATACATACGATGTTATTAGTTTTCTCAATCGGCACGGCGACGGCATAAAGCGCTGGGCGGTGGATGTTGACAATGTCGAGGCAGCGTTTGAACATGCAACATCACACGGGGCAGTAATGGTGCGGCGTCCGGCCAAACAGGAAAACAAGCATGGGTACACTTGGGAAGCTGCCATTCGACTGTATGATGACACCGAACTTGTCTACTTCAACGGCGACAACTACGGCCACATCTTTCGCCCCGATTTTTGCGAGCCGCTTCAGAACATAAACCTTGAGAGTCATGACACTGGAGTGAAGGGTATCGACCACATCGTTGGAAACGTACGAGAAAATGAGATGAACCTGTGGGCCGACTATTTCAACAAAACGATGGACTTTGAAACGTTCGTCGATTTTGGTCCGGGAGACATCGGCACCAAATACTCGGCTTTGTTGTCAAAAGTGGTTCGTACCAGGGACAGCATAATTCGCAATCCGATCAATGAACCCTTTGAAGGGATGTTCAAATCGCAGATCGAAGAGTACCTCGAGCAATACTACGGCTCGGGCGTACAGCACGTAGCAATCCAAACCGATAACATCGTCGACACTATTGCAGCGCTGCGCAGGAATGGTGTCGATTTCCTGCAGGTTCCGGACACTTACTATGACAACCTCCGCAAGCGCGAGGATGTCCAGATCGAGGAAGATATTGACGATTTGCAACGGCACGGCATTCTGTGCGACATTGAGGGAAACGGTTACCTTTTGCAACTGTTCACAAAGCCGATCGGCGATAGGCCGACTTTCTTCTTCGAGTTTATCCAGCGTCATGGCGGAAGCGAAGGCTTTGGGAAGGGCAACTTCCAGGCACTTTTTGAATCAATAGAGCTGGATCAGAAACTTCGCGGCAATCTGGATAAATCACCACAGGAGCTGATGCCGCCCTGCTGAATTGGCCAGCTTACGGAGGATACCGATGTCATTCTATCATAAACTCGGCGATATACCCCGCGTCAAACACACAACTTTCCTCAAGAAGGACGGCAAGTCGCTCTTCCGAGAGGAGTTGGTCTCCAGCAAGGGCTTTTCCGGTGTGTATTCGACGAAGTACCACTATTCCATGCCGACTTCGCTGTTAGCGTCCAAGCCAGTCCAATTGTACAAAGATGTAACCTGGCCGGATGCCCAGACTCTTTGCTATCATTGCTTCACCGACAAGAAGCAAGAGGGCGGCGATTTCATTCGAGCTCGCAACGTCTTCCTTCAAAACGAACACTGTACTATTGCCACATGCCGGGTAAGCGACGACACCAACGAATTCTATCGCAATGGCTACGCGGCCGAATACATATTCGTTCATCAGGGATCGGGTAAGCTGTTGAGTGAATATGGCGAGATAGACTTTGGCGAATACGATCAACTTGTTATTCCGCGTGCAACAATGTATCAGTTGAAATTCGACAGTTACTCAAAGGATAACAAGCTGCTGGTTATCGAGTCATCAACTGGCTATGAAATTCCACGCCACTATCGCAATGACTACGGACAGCTCGAAGAGCATGCGCCCTATTGTGAACGTGATATTCGACCGCCACAAGTTCTGAACCCACGCGATGAGAAAGGGGAATTCCGGCTCATTCTCAAGGCGGGCGATCGGTATTTCGAACATGTGTTGCCACATCATCCTTTTGATGTAGTCGGATGGGACGGGTATCTTTATCCATATGCCTTCAGTATGCGCGACTTCCATCCTAAAGTAGCCAGGATCCATCTACCACCTCCGGTTCACCTGGCTTTCATAACCGACCATTTCGTCATCTGCAACTTTGTGCCGCGTCCGTTTGACTTTCATGAGGCGGCCATTCCCGCACCTTATTATCACTTCAACATTGACAGCGACGAAGTGCTCTACTATGTTGACGGTGACTTTATGTCGCGTAAAGGAGTGGTGCGAGGATCGATCACTCTTCACCCGGGAGCACTACCCCATGGACCGCAGCCGGGCAAGACGGAAGCGTCGGTGGGCGCCGGGGAGACGCGGGAGTGGGCGGTAATGATCGACACGTTTAGTCCGTTGAGGCCGACCCTGAATGTCAAAGAGACGAGGGACGAGGGCTACTCGCAATCATGGCTGGAGTAGATCAGGTATTGGAGGCAGATCGTCTGCGTTCAGTCAAAGTGAAGGAGAAAAACGAATCAGGTGCTTTCCCGGGACGAACAACTGGATCAGGCAAGAACATGATACGCATAGCAAGCCACATAAAGAATCTCAAGCCATACAAGGCCGGCAAACCTATCGCCGAGGTCCTGCGCGAGAAACAACTGCCTCGCGTCGTCAAGCTTGCCTCCAATGAGAATCCATTGGGCCCTTCTCCCAAGGCACTGGCGGCCATTAGAGAAAATGCTGAAAACATTCACCGTTACGTCGATCCCAGGTCTGCCAGATTGGTTCACGCCTTCGCATCGAAACACGGCATTGATCCGACTCGGATAATTGCCGGTCACGGCACTGACGCTCTGCTGGCATATATTCTCGAAGCGTTTTCGGAACATGGGGACGAATTGCTGACTTGTCATGGTACGTTCATTGGTGTGTACGTCAGCACTCGCAAGCTCGGCCGGGAATTGTATACTGTTCCACTCTCCGCTTATGCCTTTGATCTTGATTCGCTGGCACAGGCGATCACTGACAAGACTCGAATCATCTATCTGGCCAACCCGAACAACCCGACCGGCACCATGTTCACTGAGAAGCAGTTTGTCGCATTTATGAAGCACGTGCCGCTCAATATTCTGGTCATACTCGATGAGGCATATACGGTGTACGCCGCAGACAATCCGGACTATCCAAACGGGCTCAAGTTTGACTATCCCAACCTGATTGTCACGAGATCATTATCGAAAGCATATGGGCTTGGTGGGATACGCATTGGCTTCGCAGTTGGTCCGCCCGACCTGATTGAAGTGCTTTTCAAGGTCAAGCTGCCATTTGAGCCGAACTTTCTTGCACAGGAGGCAGCCATCGCCGCTCTTGGCGACAGAGACTTTCTGAGCCGGACGGTCGACACAAACAGAAAGTCTCTTGGCATGATGGTGGAACGATTCAAACAGCTTTGTATCGTTCAAATCCCCACCGCGGCAAATTTCATTTTGCTGCTGATGCCAACCGAGCTATTTGCAGAAGCCTTTATGGAGGAGTGCTTGAGCGAGGGGCTGATAGTGCGACACGTTGCGTCATTCGGTATTCCCAATGGCATTCGTATCAACAGCGGAACAATTGATGAGACTAATTTCGCTCTCGACGTGATTGGACGTATCTATCCGGCGATCTGTGACCGAATGGTCACACAGCCAGCACCGAACAACTAATAGCAAGCAGCGGGTGTATTCCTATGAAACTTGTCACTTTTGTTACCAACAATAACCAGGAAAGACTTGGCATCGTCGTAAACGACCAAGTTTTTGATCTGGAGCGGGCCGGGGCCGCGGTTTCGACAGCCTTACCATCAACAATGAACGAGTTCCTTCACGGCGGCGGGCGCACAATGGACATGGCGCATGAGATTGAACTCGCCATTTCTGAGGGCAACGCCCCCCAACCTGAGCCGAAGAACACTGTGTTGCACGCTCCGGTGCCGCATCCGCCATCATGTCGAGACGCCTATGCATTCCGCCAGCACGTTGCCTCTGCTCGACGCAACCGCGGAGTCGACATGCTCCCAGAGTTTGACCAGTATCCGGTGTTCTATTTTACAAATCATAATGCGATAGTTGGGCCGGGAGACATTGTTGTTGAGTCTGATCATCTGCTCAAGCTGGATTTTGAACTCGAAGCCGCAATAGTGATCGGTCGGGCAGGACGCAACATATCGGCAACTGACGCGGATAAATACATTGCCGGGTTTACTATTATGAACGACCTGTCGGCGCGCGTGCTCCAGATGGAGGAAATGAAACTCAATCTTGGACCGGCCAAGGGGAAGGACTTTGCAACAGCTATTGGTCCCTGGCTGGTCACACCGGACGAACTGTCAGAAATGTGCAGCCGCACCGAATACGGAAACCAGCACGATCTCAAGATGACTGCGCGCCACAACGGCAAGCAGATTTCCGCAGGTAATCTGAACCAGATGACATGGACTTTTGCCGAGATTATTGAACGCGTATCCTATGGTGTCGACCTTTGCCCGGGCGATGTTATCGGATCAGGCACGGTAGGCACAGGATGTTATCTAGAGCTAAACGGCACATGGCGGCGCGAAGCAAAGGAACGTGGCGAGGAGTTCGAACCAATCTGGCTTGCTGACGGCGACACGATAGAGCTGGAGATAGAACAATTGGGCGTGCTAACAAACCGGATTGTCAAGGTGGATGAGGATCGTTCGATCCGCGCCGGATACAAAAACGTTCCGGCAGTTACCTCTGCCTGAAATGTGGACATGATCAAATAGCTATGCTGCATGTCTGTTCAGAGGAGCTGAGCACTCGCGAACTGCACCAGTTTCTGCTCAGCGGCGTGGCCCCTCGACCGGTGGCGCTGGTTTCGACAGTGTCTTGCGACGGGATTCGCAACCTGTCTCCATTTTCATTCTATAACGCCTTTGGAGCAAACCCTCCAATTGTCGTAGTTTCTCCCTCTCGTCGGGGACGTGATGCCAGCTTGAAAGATACCTATAATAATCTGGAGGCAACACGCGAGTGCGTGATCCATGCGGTCACGTACGATATGCTACATCAGGTCAACCTGTCGTCGACCGAATTTCCCAGCGATATTGACGAGTTTGTCAAGAGCGGCTTCACACCAGTCCAGTCGGATCTGGTGCGTCCGGAACGTGTGGCCCAGTCGCCGTTTGCGATGGAGTGTCGGCTGCAGCAGATCATATCGCTTGGCGAAGGAGGTGGAGCAGGTAACCTCGCCATCTGTGAGGTGGTCAAACTGCATATTTCAAAGAGGATCATGAAGGACGGCGTTATCGAGCCGGACCGACTCGATCTGATCGGTCGCATGGGAGCCGACTACTACACGAGGGCATCCGGGGATAGCTTGTTTCAGGTGCCCAAGCCTGCTGCCAGCACCGCTATCGGGTTCGATGGCCTTCCTGCGTTCATTCAAACATCCGAATTGTATACCGCCAACGAAGCTGCTCACCTTGCCGCTAACACAAGCCTGCCCACGCAGAATGAGATAAGTGTGTTTATAGATTCGTTCAAAGCCGACGCTCCACCGGCGAATGACTCTGAATCTTCGCGACCGACGGGAGGCCACTACTCGATGTTGGGCAAGGTTCTTGTCGAAATGGAATCCGGTTCATCGCAGCAACTCGAGCATCTCGGACAGATTGTGAAGGGAGCTCTGCATGCCAATGATGTTGAATTCGCTCTGCGCCTTGCACTATACATCGGCCTGATTCAGGACGAAAAGTGGTAATGTGAATTCTCCCTGTTTTATACCCGACCCTGACCGGGTCAAGAATTCCAATATGTTACGGTTCATGTCCTTTGCAGGCAAACGATGCGGACGTTCGTTTGGAAAATACGAAGACCTATACGGCTGGTCGGTAGAACACATTGAAGATTTTTGGGAAACGCTGTGGGATTTCGCTCAGCCTATCCACTCGCTCCCATATGAGAAAGTTCTCGATGCTCCTAACGGAGTGTGGAAACCGGAGTGGTTCCTGGGTGCGAGTCTGAACTTCGCAGAGAATTTGCTGCGCTATCGTGACGATCGCTGCGCAATTGTGGGGCTGAGCGAACATCGGCCGACAATCAGACTCACGTATGCTGAGCTGTATCGACAGGTGGCACGATGCGCCGCGGGAATGCGGTCGCTTGGTATCCATGAAGGCGATCGTGTCGCAGCCCTAATACCGAACATTCCCCACGCCATAATTGGCATGCTTGCGGCAACGAGCATCGGAGCGATTTGGTCGTCTTGCTCACCTGATTTTGGTTTCCAGGGAGTTATAGATCGCTTCGGTCAGATCGAGCCGAAATTGCTTCTTACGGCCAATGGGTATCAGTACAATGGAAAGAAATACGATATCACCGAGAGGATCGACAAGATAGCCGATGTAATAGGGTCTATTGATGCGGTGACCGTCATTCCATGGACTGACGATCCGTTGCCAGACGGACAGCGCTTCATGTCTTGGGACGACCTGTTGAGCAACGAAGCGGCAGAGGTAGAGTTTTCGCAATTCCCATTTGATCATCCGTTGTACATCATGTATTCTTCAGGCACTACCGGCAAACCGAAATCCATGGTTCACGGCGCTGGCCGCGTACTGATGCAGCACTACAAGGAATTGGCGTTGCACACCGACCTATCGCGCGAGGACGTGATATGCTACTATACGACGTGCGGCTGGATGATGTGGAACTGGCTGGTCAGTTCACTTGGTATTGGTCCCACCGTCGTTCTGTATGACGGCAGCCCATCACACCCTGATCTAAATGCTATGTGGAGGATGATTGAGCATGAGAAGATAACAATCTTTGGTACCAGCCCCAAATTCCTCTCGGCATGTGAGGCTGGAGGTATCATGCCGATCGAGAATCATGATCTCTCTTCACTTCGCACTATCCTGTCCACAGGCTCGCCGCTATCGGACGAGAACTTCGCGTGGACATATGAACAGGTAAAGCAGGACGTGCAGCTTTCCTCGATCGCAGGCGGCACAGACCTTGTATCCTGCTTTATGCTGGGCAATCCCCTGCTTCCTGTCCACAAGGGCGAAATCCAGTGCCGGGGGCTGGGAATGAAAGTCGAGGTGTTCGACGACAACGGGCACGCACTCACCAGCGGTGTCGGCGAGCTTGTCTGCACGGCGCCGTTTCCAACCGAACCTCTTTATTTCTGGAATGACCCTGAGGATACCCGATACTTCGCCGCCTATTTTGAGCACTTTGACGGAGCCTGGCGGCACGGCGATTTTATCGAATTGACCGGGCATAACGGCATAATTGTACACGGACGTTCCGATGCCACGCTCAATCCGGGCGGCGTTCGCATTGGCACTGCGGAGATTTACGGACCGGTTGAATCTATGGATGAAATCGAGGACTCTATCGTGGTCGCGCAAAAGACGAATGGCGACAGCCGAATCCTGCTTTTTGTGGTAACAGCCAATAGTGCGCCCCTTACTGACCATCTTCGGTCAGCAATTAGGGATAGAATCAAAGCGCGGGCCACTCCCAGGCATGTGCCAGCCAGAATTATTCAGGTGGGAGCGATACCGCGAACGATCAACGGCAAAAAGGTCGAGCTGGCTGTGACTCGAATAATTCAGGGTAAGACGGTGACCAATCGCGAGGCTCTGGCCAATCCAGAGGCTCTTGACCAGTTCGCGAACATGCCGGAACTGGATAGAGAGTAATAAGTTATGCTGTTAGATGTGAATAGTGAGAACGTTTCGTCAATGAGAAACTTCCGCTTGATAATGCGCGTTATAGCGAATAGATTGAGCATAGACTTCATGGGTACGTTATAGGCCTACATGATCTTCGAAAGAGAAGTTGGAGCGTAAAGAGAGCGAGTATGCACGGACAGTCAGACCAGCCACAGGATTCATTTTCAGTGGCAGGGATTTCCGCCACTACTGATCCGGACAATCCTTGCGAAGACAAGAAAGTGGCTTTTCGTGAGGCTAATGAGCGGATCAAGTCGCTTCCTGACTATCTCCAGCAGTTTATTGTCGATCAGGATTACGACAGATACACACCGATAAACCATGCCGTCTGGCGCTTTGTCATGCGCCGCAATCTCGACTTTCTTCGCGCGCACGCTCACCCCATCTACGTTGACGGACTCAGCCGGACAGGGATAGGTGTCGATGCAATTCCCGGTATCGAAGAGATGAACCGGATACTTGGCCAGATCGGCTGGGCGGCAGTTTGTGTTGATGGCTTCATCCCGCCCGCGGCGTTTATGGCCTTTCAGGCCCGTCGCGTTCTTGTCATTGCCGCCGACATGCGGCAGATTGATCATATCAGCTACACGCCGAGCCCGGACATCATCCACGAAGCGGCAGGGCATGCGCCGGTTATCGCCGATCCGGAGTACGCTGACTACTTGCGAAAGTTTGGCGAAGTTGGCTCGAAAGCTATGTCATCGAAAAAGGACTTTGCACTCTATGAAGCGATTCGACACTTGTCGATTCTCAAGGAAGCGCCCGGAACGGAGCAGGCAGAAATCAATAATGCCGAGCACATTGTTGTGGAATTGCAGGATAATCTTGGCAAACCGTCAGAGATGGCCCTGCTCAGCCGCCTGCACTGGTGGACAGTCGAATACGGTCTGGTAGGAACGTTGCAGAATCCAAAACTCTACGGCGCAGGCCTGCTTTCATCTGTGGGCGAAGCAGCTAGCTGTCTTTCAAAAGATGTTAAGAAGATCCACTACGACATTGGCGCCGCAGACTATGCCTTTGACATTACTAAACCGCAACCACAATTGTTTGTTACTCCCGATTTCAGTCATCTGAGTAGAGTCCTGGATGAATTTGAATCTACAACTGCCTTCCGTAACGGCGGGTTGGATGGTATCGACAAGGCTATTGAATGTGAGCAGGTCAGCAGTTGCAGCTACAGCTCCGGACTTCAAGTGTCCGGCATTTTCTGCGAACGAATAGTCGACCAAAACGGCATTCTAGTCTATCTGCGCACGACACGACCGACTGCTCTTGCTTACGACGGGCATCAATTACCTGATCATGGTATAGACTATCATCGCGATGGATTCGGCTCGCCGGTCGGAACCTTGGTGGATTCTGATAGGCCCCTGGAGCTTATGAACGACGTGGAGTTGAAAGAAAACGGCATTGAACTCGACTCCATCGTCAATATCAATTTTTCAGGCGGTGTTTCTGTAAGCGGCCATTTGCAAAAGATCGAGCGGCGGGCTGGCCGCAATGTAATCATGACATTTACTAGTTGCACGGTGAAGTTTCGAGATCGTACACTGTTTGAGCCGGCATGGGGGTTGTATGACATGGCTGTAGGGAAATCGATCTCGTCAGTCTTTGCCGGTCCGGCTGATGTCGATAAGTTCAACGGCCTCTCTATGGTACCGAAGGAACGGGTAATCAAAGCTACCTACACAGAATCCGAGTTGGCATTGCAAGCCATGTATGGACGATTGCGAGACTTCAGAGAAGGGAACATTCAGGGGCAGGTCATTCCAGAGATTTGGAAACGCGTGCGCAGCGAATATCCTGATGACTGGCTCTTGTCGGTCGAGATGCTGGAACTGCTGGTATCACGCAAGCTCGATCCCGTCCTCGAGGGAACAATTCGCTCACACCTTGCCCAAATAGCCGCCGCTAATACCGATGCGCGTGATCTCATAACCAGCGGCATCAAGCTGATCGACAACGA
>JBHHVC010000042.1:0-16774 GCA_046754125.1 Candidatus Zixiibacteriota bacterium | reverse complement strand
ATGGCGGAGAGGCAGGGATTCGAACCCTGGATAGGGCCATTAGCCCTATAACGGATTAGCAATCCGCCGCCTTCAGCCTCTCGGCCACCTCTCCGTCAATTGACCATACGGTTGCTGGAAGTATATTGAAATGAAAATCTTCTGACAAGCGGAAATCAGAGCAGGCGGCTCGAGGAATCGGCGCCGCCCTTGAGGTCGGAAATCAGTATCCTGTTGCCATCAATGGTGAGTCGGCAATGCCGAAGCGCATCGCTGACCTCGCGGTAAACTATTCCAAAATGGGCCTGAACACCGGGATAGATAGTGTCGTCAGCTATGATGCAAGCCTCCTTGAGTTCCTGCATTTGTTCCTGAATAGACTCCCGCTCTTCTTCGAGTTTTTCGAGCTCTTTGGGGACACTCTTTTTGAACTGTTCAAGCTGTTTCATGACGGGCACTTTGTCTGGTGGGAGCCTGTCGCGCAATTGCAAGCGAACGAGGTCGAGAAGCGAATCTCTCACGCGTTCTTCGTCGGCCTTTAGCCGGTCCGCTTCTTCGATCGTTTCTTTGTATCTTTTCATCAACTCGGCGTTGTAGGCTACTTTCAGGACAGTAGGAGTGCTGGCGTCAGAACCAAGGACCGCAGCCCGGATTTCCTTCCCCGCTCTAACGTCACCACCAACGATTTTGCCGCCCCTTCCCTTCACCAGAACCTGTTCGGCAGCCATCACCTGGCAGTTAAGTAGTTCACCGCCAACTGTGACGTTCTGGCCCGACACTATCTGGTAGCTCTCTGCAAACTTGAGGAGAACGTCCCCCTCGGCCTTGATCCGACCCTTACCTGCCCCAAAACAGCCACCACGTACGAGTACGTCACCCTTGACTTCAACTGTGCAATCTTCCACATTGCCATTCACCTCGAGATTGCCTCCAACCTTGACGGTAAAGCCGGCCTTTATGGATCCCGTTACTTTGACTGATCCAACAGCATTGATGTTCCCGACGTTGAAGTCGATGTCGCCCTTTATCGTCAAGACTTCTTGTACTGATACCGTGTTATTCCTGCAAACAACGGCCCCATCTGCGTTGGCGAGCAGTTCCGTCCCATCCTCCGATGGCACGGTGTTCTCCCCCGCGGAAAACGGAAGGTCGCGACCGCGTGGGGCGGGTGACTCGGAGCCATCAACGGCTGTTCCCGATGTGCCGTCGGTAGCGGGAGTCTTTCGGACAAGCACAGTACCCTTTGTCGTGTTCTGGATGAAATCGATATTTCGATAATCAATGTGCCCGTCCTCCCCTTCTTCCGGCTTGTGAACGGAGGCAGTGTTGTAGGTATGGGTGAAACTGGCATCGTTCCCTCGGGAAGGAGATGTTCCCTCAGCTACCTTTACAGGCGTATCAAACAGCTTATCATTGATCGCTGCTTCAATGGCATTGGCGTCAATGCCGTGTACTACTCCGGCCTCCTTCAAGGCCTGATGAACATCTTCGAGCTCGACCTGTGTGGCTCCCTCTGGTGCCGCGCTGATGGCCATCATGGCAGTGAGTTTATCTTTCGAAATGGTTATTCGAATCCGGCTCGCGGAAGTGGCAGAAGTAGTTTTGATATCGGAAGGGACCATTTGAGTCTATTCTAAGCCTCTTCTGCTCGTTCGGCCGCTTTCCGCTGCCTGGACAGTATGCGCCAGTAAGCTCGCTCAGCGACCATCGAGATTTCATAGCTCTTAAAGGGCTTTGTTATATATTCATCCGCTCCAAGGAGCATGGCATCTTTTACCGAATATGCATCGCCGAACGCAGTCATCATTATGACTCCGGTGCCGGGATAATCTCGTTTGACTGTTTTGAGCAATTCAAATCCGTTCATCCGGGGCATTCTTATGTCCGAGATGATCAGATCAACATCGTTCTCCCGCATAACTTCAAGCGCAGCACTGCCGTTGGCAGCGACTAATACCTGGTAACCGTCTCTGGACAATATGCTCTGCAACAGACTGCGCATCATATCTTCATCGTCAACAACGAGTATTGTAGTTGAACTCTTCACTACGAATCGTCTCCAAAATCGCTACAATTTTGTCTGTACCCCGGAAGCAATTCCGCTGGGGCCGCTCAGTGAGAAAATGCCGATGTTATCTCCAAAACAAAATCCTCGAGAAGGACCGGCTTATATAGTACTCGGCAAGCCCCTAAGACGCCCGCCTGATGCACTAACTTCTCAGTTGCATTGCCTGTGATTACGATTACAGGTGCACGCGACGACATATTTCCAAATTCCGAGAGCACCTCCAGCCCCGACATATCCGGCATTATCAGGTCAAGGGTGATTAAGTCGTATGGTCTTGTTCGGGCCATGTTTATCGCTTCGATACCATTAGTGGCAAGTTCTACTTCGACGGCGGCGGTAAGCTCACAGAAGTCCTTGAAAACTTCCTGAACCCATTTCTCGTCGTCGACTATCAAGACACGATAGGGTCGACCCTGGTCTTTTGCCATCTTAGACAGCGTTGAAGTATCGATCTTGGCCATCACGTTCCGTTTGACTTTCTCTTGTCCCCGACCGGTATAATCTGTCAACGCCTACGTTCCGCCGCCATACCTGACGAGCGTTCGGCGCCCGGTCTCTACCATCTTCATATCGTCACTCTACGAGTTTCACTTGACCCTCTTAATACGTGTCCATCGCGAACTCGCAGGCGTCTGGCAACTCGCTGCGGGTCAAATAGTTCGGTCCACGTTTGGTGGTCGTGGTAGTGCCGGCAGTGCCTCAAGTACTGCCGAACACTGGCTGAGTACCACTTTCAGCCTCGTCTCAAGACGGTCACGCTCCATATTTCCGGAGGGCACTTCGAAGATCATTTTCTCAAGGTTTCGGGCCGCGTTGAGTATGGCAGTAACCTCTTGAACGACACTGATAGAACCGTTTACAAGTTGAACAAAATCAGACTCCATCCGATGGAGTTCCTCAGACTTTCCCTTTGCCTTAGCCAGATAAATGGCCAGACTAAGGGCAAGCTTCTTCATCTCCTCCCCCAGCCGATTGACCTGCTCGATCGCCTCCAAATCGTCTTTTCTCTCAGTTTCTTGCGTCATTTTGTTCAATCACTCCCGCCGGCTTCAGCCATCAGTCCGAGTAAAAGCTCAACTTAGCCTTGAGTACATTTTAAGAAGTTTTCGGTTCACCGAGCTAATCTGTATCGCCGATTGCTCAATTCGTTTCAGGCGAGACAAGGTCTTCTGATTTATGGCCGCGCCTTCAGCAACAAGGCACTGGACATTTCCTGTGATAACCGACAGCGGGTTGTTTATTTTACAATTGATATCAACAACCAGGTCAGCAAGCACAGATCGCTGCGATTGAGTCAGCGACAGTTCGCGCAAACGGGCGACTTCTATTCGACATGATTCCTCCCTGTCACTGCTTAGCGTTAGCTGGTATGCCAGAGACGATCTCTCGATTATGAGAGCAAGAAAGTCGGCGGCAACCATCAGGGAACCGAGCAACTCCTTCTCAATGGCGTGCGGTTTTTCGTCTCCAAGATTCAGGACACCGACTACATCCTTTCCCGCAAGCAGCGGCAATGACAGGAATGTGCAGTAATGATCATGAAGATTGGAATCGGCTCGCGAGCGGTCGGAAAGTAGAATCGGTTTTCTGTTATGGATAGCCCATCCGGAAAGTCCCTCGCCCTTCCCGATACTTAGAAAAGGTAGGGCATCCACACATCCGCCTATTTCACAAACTTTTTTGAGGCGGTCCATATCGGGATCATGCAAGAAGAGGGTAACAGCCGTGCAAGTAGTGTAATCCCGAACGGCGTTCAGCACTGACGCGAAGGCTTCCGGTCCTGAATCCGCCTCACGGCAGACTTGGAAAACCCGCTTGATGAACACCCATTCGTCGTGGAGGGTAGTTGTGGTCGTGGCCTTGCTTATAGTCTGTCTCCCTTTCCTAGCGCCTAGTTTCCCGCAAAAGACGTTTTACCAAATGTTGGGCGAGCTTTTTCTCGAGTTTGGCGAAGAACCTGACTTTTTCCGGAGCACTCAGCTGCAGATCAGGATCGGAGCTGGTGTCGTCGGGCCACGCACGAATAGCTCGTGCGCCAGACTGGCGTACACGAAAGGTTTCCGTAAAGACGACACGGCCCCGTCTTATGTCTACCAGCCTCGTCTCCCCCTCGATCGTACCCATTGATTCCCAGCGCTGGAAGACAAGCGGGATGCGAAATGTCTTTTCTCGCGCCAATCGCTCATCATCCACCCTTACGAGCAGAATATACCTAGTGCCCTGTTCTGTTCCCCAGTTGATGAGGCCGTCCAGATTGTCGCTGCCAGGCGGCGCCGTGGCATCCTGTGCCCCCGCCTGCAATAGTCGGTAGTGTGTGGAACGCGTAAGTTCTCGCTCCATGATATCCTGTAACTGCGAATTCGACCAGGCCAGGGGGGCAGCGTTGACTCGGACAATCATAGTACGCCCGTTGCCATTTGATGCTGCCGGTGTACCAGTGGCGGCAGCTACCATCATTCCCAGGGCAAGGGTTGCTGTTGCAATCAACATCTATGATGCCTCGACTGCCCTACGGCTGACATACTGGCCAAGAGTTTCCCTGATTGCCCCGGTGAAGTCGTTGAGGTCGTTCGGCAACATGTCCATCTCGGCCTGTGACAAGAGATCGGAAAGGCGCTGGCGCGTGACGAATTCAATTCCTGTCAGGCAAACCTCGCTGTCGGGATCACAGCGTTTAACAAGTCCAAGCACTCCTTCGAGTGTTGTTCCCTCCTGCAATTGAAAGTACATGGAGACGATATCTCCCTCGTTCAAGGCATGCTCAAGCTCTACCAACGCTCCTCCGGCCGAGATATTCAGTATAATTCCTTTGAGAGCGGGACCATCCTGTTGGGGCCAGAAGCCGCCTAGAACGTCTTTCAGCTTACTGAGGGACATTGGTGCCGATATTTCCAGCCTTACGAAACGTCGGCTGTTTTCCTCGTTGATCTTGAACGGTTTCTCTGCTACCAGGTCCTTGCCAGTCACCTCGTGATCCGCGATGTGCCTGACCTTGCTTGGATTATCCATGTTATTCTCCTTCATAATCTGCGAGCCTCTTCCTTCTGCGTCCATGCAATTATCTCTCGGTTGAGCTGGTTTCGTCTAGAATCGGTGTATTCAAGAGCCGGTGCGGGCATTGATTGTAAGTCCGTTTGTTCAAAATGCTTTGCTTGTTCCTCGCGGACTACGAATTCGGCACCGACAAGCGGCTGACCCGATAAATCCGGAAAGCAATGTCGAATCTGGGCGGTAACCAGTATGGGAAACTCAAACTGCTCGATGCCTATATTCATGATGAGATGCGTACTACTTTGTAGGAGACTCGATATGCGTAACAGCACTCCACCGCTGGAGATGTTGACCGTATCCGCCTTTACCCACCGCAGAGTGGAAAGTCTCTTTCTATTCAGGCCTAGTGTGGGCAGAATGGCTGCCCGTAAGGGCACACAGAGAGGCGCGCGATGAAAGCGACGCTGCCTCAGCGGAACTACCTGGTCCGACATCAACACGAAGCACTGGCCGCCCGACCGACGTTTCAGCGTGCCACATACCGAAAGGAGTTCTCCCTTGTACGGTATCTGTAGAACAACCTGCTGGTTACTGACCAGAGAGTCTATTAGACCGCCATTTCCCGCGCGGTCGATAGCGATCGTCTGGTTGCTGACCGACATTGCACGGCTTGACAAGGACCTTCCGGGGAATTGCTCGGAAAACACTTGAATTGCGTGCCCCACCACTAGTGACAGATTTACCGATCCAATATCTAGTTCACTATCCGGAACTAGATGTGTATGGGCCGCAAATGCATCCACGTTTACAACAGTCCTTTCTGGCGAAGAGATATCTGACGCTTGAAGACGTATTGTTCCAGGCGCATCTGGACCTGCTTATCAAACTGCTGCACGGATTTTGGCAGTGAGTCAACCAGTGCCTTGCCGGCGAAGCGAGACATAGCCTCCTTTGTGATAAACTCAATTCCACCCTGCGTGACGTCCCGATCCTTGCAGATTCGACGGCAGATGCCCAGCAGTGTATCCGGGAAGCTTAACCGAGCGAATAGATCCGAGCGGAGCAGCACAAGGTCGCCACTTGCCATCGAACCAACGAGCTTTATGAGGACTCCGCCGGCGGATATATCTACTGTCGTGGTGCGATGCCAATTCATAGGGCTGTTCTTTTCGACTGGTGCGAGGTCGGACAATCGCGAATAGGATAGTTGCTCAAGCAGTTCAATTCGAACATACTCGCGGCGCTGCACCCGTTGCAGGTCTGTGGGCAATCCAATATGAAACTCGATGCGCTTCCCCTCCGCGTGCCGCTTGATGCGTGTAGTGAATTTATACACAGCATCTCTTCGCGTCAGCAAAACGGATACTGTGGCGTTGTCTCGCAGAAGAGTGCTTCCCTTGACGTACTCGGGATTGCCTACAATAATTTCTCGTTCGGTGATGTCTTCGACACGGGCGAGGTAGTGCCCCGCGTCGGGTCCGGTTCCCATTACGATGTGCAGTTTCTCCCAAACAGCGATAGGGTCGTTCAACTGTGCCAGAGCAAAGGCCATAGTTATTCCCGTCGTCAGGAGACTTTCATTGCGTCCATGTTCGAACGCCCTTGTTCTATAGCCAACTCCAGTATCTTGCGCGCCAGCGCGGTACGCGACTGATCTGTACGATGCCTGTAAATGAAGTCCTGTCCCGCCCTAATAGTACTATTGAAGTATTCGCGCGCGCCGTCATAGTCGCCAATACGACGCGATAGCTCTGCGATCAAGTAGGATGCCTGAATCTGCTGATTTCCCGGCGAGATGTCGCGCCCTTCGGTAAAGGCCTCCTTGTAATACTGGATGGCCTTGGCCAGGGCTTCCTGCTCCGAGGCAACGATTCCGCTCCAACGCTTGCCCAGGGCAGTCAGAAAATCTGTAAACGACGGGCTTGAGCCAAATGCATTCCCCCCTCCGTCGCCACCAAGTGTGGCCGAGCGATATTCATCTATAATGTCCTTTACTGCGTCGATCTGCTGCTTCTCCTGGCGGCATGTCTCAGCTACGACGGCCAATGCGGACTCGAATTGTTCCCGGAATGGCATCATTGTAGAGCGGGTTTCCGCCGGAACGTCCGCCTCCTTAAAGTGGGTCTCGACCTGCCCGGAAAACGTTTCAATCCGGTCGATGCAGCCGTCAACCGCACTAACGGCCTCCTCATACTGGGTGTTCAGTTCAGTCATAAGTCCACGCAGATAGCTTCTGGAAGGATCTTCGCCAGACCCGAGCGTTCGGAATACCCACGCGATACGAAGGTAAAAGCGGCCAAGATCAAGTTTGCTCTGATGATCACATAGTTGTTCGTCAAAAATAGCCAGATGGAGCTTTACAATCGCCGATTCATTGGGATAGTGCGAGAAGTCGATTGCCAGCCCCAGCTTCTTGACCACCGAATCTGCCTGCGCAAGCTGGTCGAGATGACGTTCCTTTACCTGCTTGAGTCGGTACATTCGGAAAGTGTTGTCTTTTTTCCACTCCCGGAAACTGTTGCCAAACTCCCGCGAGTAACAGCAATTGCTACAGGTTGCCACAAAGAACACGAGAGGATTGTATGCCTGATAGCGGGGAAATCTCCACTGGATATCCAACGGGCAGAAGTCGGTATCTCGTCCGCGTTCTATGTAGGCACCAACGCGTACAGTTTCATACTCGTTCACCGTCTTGCAGATGGGACATTCGACCTTGGTGTAATAAAACGGAGTATCGTCAGCCATGTTTATGCTCCAGTCACTTGGACTATTTTGTATTTCGAGTTAGAAGGGCTAGTTCGCCATCCGACACCGGCAGCAAATCCTTTACCTGCGCCGGGGTCTGACCGGCCTGCATCATTTGACGAGCCAGGCGAATGATGTCTGCCCTGTTTCGACGCCGATCCGAGTTGAGGCTGCTACCGTTGTTGCCTGCGCTCCCTCCCTCTGTCGACAGGGTCACGTATTCCATAGACTCCGATCGACCATCATGGTCGCCGCCAGAATCGCTGCCCGAGGTCTGTACGTCAGTCCCGCGGGTTTTCGCTGAATGACTGCGCGGCCCGAACAACGAAAAGATGAGAACGGACAATGCGCCTGCCGCAATAAATCCCGCCGCATTCACTGCGGTGTCAATAATGATTGCCTCTGAAAAATCCATTTTTCAAATCATCCTTTCCACTTTACGCCTTGAGGTCAACATGTTCGGGCGGTGCTGTGTCATCATCGTCTCCCGACTGATCTTTTGTGTTGCTCTCAGCCGGTTCTACTGTCTGTTCTGAACGCGGTTTATCATCTTCGCCTTTATTGCGCTCTGAAAGTATCACCGCATCGGATCTGTCTTTTTCCGATTTGTCACCGTCCTGCTCCTCTTCCATTTTTTTCTTCAGCGCCCGCTTGAACTGATGTCGATCGTCTTCGGAATGCGATCTGGCAACCGGCGCCAGTCTCCCCTGAGACTGTGGATTGCTAGCTGAATTGACATTGTCCAGTGACGACATAGCTGCTTTCTCCGTTTGTGCCCAGCCGGAGCCTTACCCAGTCAGGGCAAATCTCTCTTCCACCATGCCGCGAAGCTTCATCACGGCACGAGTATGTATTTGCGAAACACGCGATTCAGAGATCGACATAACTTCACCAATCTCTTTTAGCGTAAGTTCTTCGTAATAGTACAGGGCGATAACCAGCTTTTCCTGGTTGGTCAATCGGTCCATTGCGACAACAAGAAATGATCGCAATTCACCCTTTTCTATCTCACCGAGAACGCTCAACGAATTGTGATCAACGACCGTCTCGATTCTGGGAACCTGACGATTGTCGTCTTCTCTATAGATGACCTCGTCGAGCGACAGGACATTGGCGTTGGACACGTCATCAAGTGCGGCGTGTAAGTCCCTGACAGTGACCTGTAAATGCTCAGCCAGTTCCGACTTCTGGGGACGCCTGCCCAGGCGATTTTCCAGCTCAGCATGAGCACGATCTATCTCGCGCGACTTTGCTCGGGTTGACCTGGGAACCCAGTCGAGCGAACGCAACTCATCGAGGATAGCGCCTCGGATTCGCGGCACTGCGTATGTCTCGAACTTGACCCCGCGATCAGGGTCGAAGTTCTTGAACGCTTCTATCAAGCCGATTACCCCGGTATTAACAAGATCAGACAGTTCGACCGAGCGCGGAAAGCCCATAGCCATGCGAGCGGCAACATTGCGCACAAGCGGCAGGTACTTTCCAAGCAGTTGCTTTCGCTTCTCATCGCTGCGGTCATTGAAATAGCGAGTCCAGTCACGTTGTGTTACGTCCCATTTGCGGGTGCGCCTGGAAACGGTTACCGATGAGTTTTCGATGGACGTCGCTTCAGGCTTCTTACTCCGTCCGGCTCGCGATGCTGTTGCAGTTTTTGTCATACGCTCTCTATTCCCTTATGTCGGCTAGTTGTGTTCCAATGTTTATTGTCGTGTCTATCGTTTGAGCGCTCGAATGGCGGCCGATCTTCAGGCCAGAGAGCAGCTTTCGGGCGATGTCGGACATATCCTCGGCGGCCCCGGGCTCTGGCGAGAGAGCCGCAACCGGCCTCTGGCGTGCAACACTTATGCGAACTTGGTCGTCATTTCGCACATGCCCGATGCAATCGGGAACTCTACCAAGGAACTGCTCCGATAGCGCACAAAACTTATTCCGTACATGCTCGGCCTCTCCTTTATCCTTTACCCTGTTGATCAGTAAACAGCATTGCGTGCGGCTCGTGTCTGGTATAAGTTGCTTGAACATACCGTACGAATCGCTGATAGATGTCAACTCTGGCACAACGACAACGATGTTGACAGCCGAGGCTGCGACGAGAGGCGTCACCGAGTCGTGGATGCCGGAGGAATGATCTATTAGAATCAAGTCGTAATCGCTCGAATGAACGGAGAGAGTCTGCAACAAGCTGGCCGAATCCTCGACTGTCTAACAGCGTTAGGCCTTTGCCAGCCGAAACCACTGCTTCCTTCAGCGAATACGTACCGGCCAACACATGGGCCATCCCGCGTTTCGAACCCACATTGGCAAGTATGTGTACGTTGCCACTGGAAACGTCTGCATCGATCAATAGCACGCGACGGCCCATCGCCGCAAATCGCTCTGACAGATTGAACGACAACACTGTCTTTCCGACGCCACCCTTACCGGACAGAATCGAGACGATAGGCGTACTATGGCGCAGGTAGGATGTGGTTCGATTTTGGGTCGACAGCCTATTCATCAATCGGCTCCATCTTTAGGAGTTTGCGAGCAACCATTTCGATATCTGGCGGCTCAACTTCCCCAATTCCACCGGGAGCGTTCGTGACGAATGCCAGCGGATAGGAGACGGCCTCGGCCAGGCATAGCAGTCCTCCAAGCCTGTTGGTTAGATCGCCCTTCGTCATCACCATGTGAGTTGGGTCGAACTCGGCTAGTTGCTCTGAAATTGCCAGAGTATCGCTGGACCTGGTCAGCGCCGAGTAAACCGCTATTCGATAGTTGGGCCTGAGCGATGCAATTGCAGATTTCAGGCTTTGTACTCTGTTGAGATCGTTGTCCAGCGCGGGTCCGTCGATTAACTGGATATCATCGGACACTCTGTCTGACCTGACCGAGGGCTCGGTGGATACAAGTGGAACCCCAAGTATGTCGGCATAGCTGCCTATCTCTTCGTGGGCGCCAATCTTGGTTTCGTCAACAGACATCAGTTTGATCTTTTTCTTTTCGGTGGCTACCAATCTCGCTGCCAGCTTACCCATTACCGATGATTTTCCAGACCCGGCCGCCCCAAGAAACAGAACGCGATCACCCGTTGAGAATGTTATTGCGCCAGCCACAGAGTTGGACAGCTTTTGCTTAAGCAGGTCGAGCGCAGTAGGAATCAGTTCCTCGGATCCGGTGCACGCTTCCGATACGCGTGAAATGAATCGTTCAGCCGTGCTCGGGGAAACGTCAGCATCGATCAATCGCGCGAGCAGCAATTGAATTTCGTTGGGTCTATAGCCCGACGACGGAAAATGCACGGACAGGGACAGAAGTTGATCCAACCTGTCCTGCATTCTGTCGAGCCGTTTATCAACATCCAAGTTGGCTGCTATACCATCCTGTGTCACTGTCGAAGTCTTGCCGGCAGATGAAACCAACAGTGGTTCATCCTGTTCAGTTGAGACGGCGGCTTTGGCATCTGTCTGTACAGCCGGGGCTGCCCCTGTCTTCGATTCGAGGCAGGCTGTAATCTCGAATCGGTGTCCTGCTGTCTGGTCGGCCAACTGTCTTGTCTTCAAGACTATGGCGTCTCCACCGAGCTCTTTTCTCACCTTTTTGAGCGCCTCAGCGGTGGTTTCTCCGGTGAACGATCTAATTATCATCGCCTAACCTCACGATTCCGCGCGACATCAACTCGACATCGGGCAAGATTTCGTTGTACGACACTACCGCGAGTCCCGGACACGTTGCCTCGACCATTCTTCTCATGGCCAGACGGATATTGGGTGAACACAACATGACCGGCTGTAACCCGGCGGTCTGAATCTGCTCATAAATCGCTTTTGTCTTCTGAAGTAGTTGTTCAGTGAGGGAGGGATCGAACACCAGCATCAAACCCTGTTTCGTGTTTTGCACCGACTCAGAGAGCTTCTGTTCCAGGGCCGGATCGACGGTGAACACGTGCACTTTTCCGTCCTTATCTTTGTATAATTCAGTGATCTGACGCTTCAGAGACATCCGAACGTACTCGGAAAGAACATCAGTATCCTGTGTTGATCCGATATAGTCGGAGGCCGTTTCTATAATCGTTGCCAGGTCGCGGATCGGTACCCGTTCGCGAAGCAAACCCTGAAGAATCTTCTGTATGACACCCAGGCTCACCTGTTCCGGTATCACCGAGTCTACTATCACCGGGTTGTCTTCTTTGAGCGCGTCGAGCAGACGTTGCACATCCTGACGTGTGAGAATCTCGGCAGAGGCATTACGAACTGTCTCGGTCAGGTGTGTCGCTACGACCGCCGTCGGTTCAACAACCGTGAAGTTCTTGGCTTCGGCAATTTCTTTCAGGTTCGGAATTATCCAGGTAGCGGGAAGACCAAAAGCGGGATCGCTAGTATCGAAACCGTCCAGTTTTTCTTCTACGTAACCCGGATTTATCGCCAGCAGATGATCTACCATGAGCTCGAAAGTGGCAACCTTAACGCCCTTGACCGTTATCTGATACTGATTGGGGCCTAGCTGAACGTTGTCTCGTATGCGAACCGGCGGAACTATAATACCCAATTCCCCCGCAAGTTGTTTTCGTATGGATGAAATCCTGCTCAACAGGTCGCCGCCCTGCTTGGTGTCGACGAACGGTATCAAGCCGTAACCAATCTCAAGACCCAACACGTCGACCTTGAGATGATCCTCAGGACGCTCCTCGACAGGTGCTTCCTTCTCATCTGAACTGGCTGCTTGTTGCTGCTCCTCTATCGTGCGGCGTTTCTGCTCCCGGCCGGTCATTATCCCAACGCCACCGACTGCCAGCGCGAGAGATAGAAATATGAGAGTCGGCATTCCGGGCAAAAGACCGAAAATAAACAAGGCCCCTGCAGCGACCTTTATAGCCTTAGGCTCCCTTGTGAGTTGCGAAGCAAAATCAGATCCCATGTTGGCCTTCGACGCCGCCCGTGTGACGATAATACCTGAGGCGGTCGAAACGAGGAGAGCCGGAATCTGCGTCACTAGACCGTCACCGATCGACAAGAGTGAGTAGGTCCGTAGCGCTTCGCTCAAGGGCATTCCATTGAGCGCGATCCCTATCACGAATCCACCGATGATATTAATCAACGTGATCAGGATACCGGCAATGGCGTCACCGCGGACAAACTTTGAGGCTCCGTCCATAGCGCCATAGAAGTCGGCTTCCTGTGAGATAGTTTCCCGTCGCTCGCGAGCTTGCTGCTCGCTGATGATGCCTGCGTTGAGATCGGCGTCGATTGCCATCTGCTTACCCGGCATGGCATCCAGAGTGAATCGTGCCGCAACTTCAGATATGCGGCCGGCTCCCTTGGTAATCACCACAAACTGAATAATAACGAGGATAACGAACACGATGAAGCCAACCACGTAGTTCCCTTGTACAACAAAGTTGCCAAAGGTGTTGATCACTTCTCCGGCGTAGGCATCACCGAGAATCAAGCGCGTCGATGCGACATTGAGCGCTAAGCGCATGAGCGTCAATATCAACAGCATTCCGGGAAATACCGACAGATCGAGCGGTCGTCTGATATAGAGTGTAGTAAGCAACACCACCAGCGAAAAGGTGATGTTGAATGCCAGCGAAAAGTCAAGTACAGCAGTGGGGATAGGAATCACCAGAACCGTTATTATCGCAATTACGGCTAGGGCCAACGCGATATCAGACCGTGCGAACAGTATCTCGATGAGCGATTGCTTTTCAGCTACCGGTGTCATATTATCCTATCACCTTTCCTTTTAGGCGATAGACATATGCGAGCAATTCGGCCACAGCCTTAAAAAGATTGGCAGGTACGGTTTGGCCCACGTCGCACATTCTAAACAACGCTCTGGCCAACGGTTTGTCTTCGACAACAGGTATGTCGTGATCCAAGGCCAGCTCTTTGATTCGCTTAGCCACCATCCGTTCACCCTTGGCGACAACCTGTGGCGCGGTCATTTCACCCTGATCATACTTTAGTGCAACTGCTATTTGCGTCGGGTTTGTGACCACGACGTCAGCCGTCGGCACTGCCTGCATCATCCGACTGCGCGCCATCTCGCGCTGGATCTGGCGCACCCGCGACTTCAACTGTGGGGACCCTTCAGTATCCTTCATCTCATCCTTAATCTCTTGTTTGGACATGCGAATGGACTTTTCGAATTCGAATCGTTGGTAGAGAAAATCCAGTGCAGCGATGAGCAGGAATACTCCACCTATCTTTAGCGCGATCACGACCGCCGTCTTGGTCATAGCTACTGCCAAGTCGACAATTGTCTGGTCGGCCAGGAACATGAACTGATCGAATTCACTCTCTATGGCAAAGTAGGAGACAATTGCGATGACCAGTAGCTTTAGACTGTCGCGAAACCCCTGCACCATCGTCCGCATTGAAACCAGGCGCTTGAGCCCTTTGGTTATATCCAGCTTTTCAAGTTTAGGCTCTATAGACTTAGTGCTAACTACCATGCCCACTTGGGCGATGTTGCTTCCCAGCGCCACCACGATCATAACGGCAAACACCGGCAGCAACATGACGAAAAACTTGAGCATGTTATTGCTGAATATCGAAATGTAGGTAGGGTCGACGACGGCAATACTCGGAGCACCGGCCATTGTGGATCTCATCAACATCTGTAAGTGACCAGATAGGTACGGGCCCACCATGTACAGCGCGAGAAAACCAAGACAGAGCATAACCGCCGAGTTCAACTCCATCGATCGAGCGACCTTTCCCTCCTCGCGTGCCTTTTGGCGACGACGGGAAGTTGCTTTCTCTGTCCTCTCCTGGAAATTGTCCTCAGACATACCCTATCAGGCCTTCCCCATTGTCAGCATCAGGGTCCTTAGCTGGTTGTCTAGATAGCCCGCGCCCTTTTCGAGAACGTATGCTACGATTGGCAATGACAGCGCCATGACGCCGAGTCCCGCGGCAATCTTGACTGGTATGCCGACAAAGAAGACATTCATGGTCGGCATAGTCTTAGCAATCGCGCCCAGGGCGACATCGATCATAAACAGAGTTATCACTACCGGCGCGGATATCTTTAGCGCGATGATGAAAACGTACGCTGTATACTTGATAATCATATCCCACGCAGAACTGGTAAGAGAAAGTCCCCCGACCGGGATGGCACGATAGCTGTCGGCCAGTGCGGTTATCACCAGATGATGCCCGTTGATGGTGAGGAACACTATCAGCGTGACCAGAGTCCAAAACTGACCCAGGATCGGGATCTGGCCAGAACTGTTCGGATCAACGACACTTACGATTGCAAAACCCATCTGATAACCGATTAGCCCGCCGGCCGTCTGCACGCCCATAATCAGGAGATTAAACAGCAGGCCGATAACCGCCCCGACCAGAACCTCACGACTGGCTAGCCCTGCCAGATGCCAGATCGATTCGACTGGAGCGAGGCTGGACACATCGATGGTCAGTGTCATAATTCCTGCAAGCAACACCACTAGGCCAGTCTTGGCCGGTATTGGAACAGCGACATGCCTGAAAATGGGTGCTGTAATGAAGAGCCCTGAAATGCGCAACAGTGCCAGCAAAAAGGCCTGTAACTCTTCGGTACCATAGGTTATGAAATCGAACATATTTCTCTTTTTCTCGCAATTCACCTTATTCGACTTTGCTGTATCTCAAACCGTGTGCCGAGTTGAAACGCGGACAGGCAGCCTCGTAACTCGCTGCATAGATGGGCGTTACGAGTCGGCGCTTTCGACAGTTGTGGCTACCGTGAGCAAAGTGTGGAAAATAATACCAGTGCTGTTGGAAAAAAGTTCAGAGGCAAGGCCAAGGGGCCTGCGGACCGCAAAACTTGCTCAGTGAATGATCTGGGGGATCAAATCAAACATATGTCTCGCAAAGTCGGTCAACATGTTGATGATCCAGGGAAGGAAAATCAACAGCGCCAGAGCTACGGCGAGAATCTTAGGAACAAATACAAGCGTCATTTCGTTGATCTGTGTGATTGCCTGAAAAATGGACACCACTAGACCAACTACAAGCCCCGCGATTAACAAAGGAGCTGCGACCATAAGGGTCAGAACCAATGCCTCCCGTCCAATACTAACGACCATTTGTGGGGTCATTTACTCATCACCTCCCTACACTGCGAACGACTCAACGAGGGACTTGACCAGTAGATACCAGCCATCAACAAGAACAAACAAGAGTATCTTAAATGGCAGTGAGACGATAATGGGGGGAAGCATCATCATACCCATCGACATCAGGATAGACGCTACGACCATGTCAATCACAAGGAATGGCACAAAGATTACGAATGCGATCTGAAAAGCAGTGCGCAACTCTGAGATTACAAAGCCCGGTACCAATACGTGTAGCGGCACATCCTTGGCACTCTCCGGTTGTTCAATGCCGGCGATCCCTACGAATAGAGCCAGGTCCTTCTCCCTCGTCTGGGCCAGCATGAACTTGCGAAATGGCGCGGCAGCCTTGTCAAATGCTTCCTCGCCTGATATTTGCTTATCGAGATACGGCTTGATCCCCTCGTTGTACGACGTGCTGACGGCTGGAGCCATGATGAAAAACGTCATGAACAGCGCCAATCCTATGATGATCTGATTGGCTGGCGTGCCCTGCAACGACATGGCCTTACGCACAAATGACAGCACGATCACCAGACGAGTGAAGCAGGTCATCAACAAGAGAATCGACGGCGCCAGGGTCAGCAACGTCATCACGAATAGAATCTTGATGCCCGTGCCGACATCCTCGGGCTCGTTGAGAGCACCCACACCCAAACTGAGCTGAATCGGGGCCGATTTGGCGCTCGTGCTCGCGTCTGTGCTTAAGCTGGCGCTTGAGCTCGAGCTCGTGCTTGTGCCCGCGCTTGTCGCCGCGCCGGGAGTCTGGGCCGTCACTGGATCGACAGCGCCACCCGCCATGATCCAGAACGCCAGGACCACCAGCCACCACACCCCGCCGGGCGCAATCTGACGTGGGATCGATTTCATGGCGCCGCGACCGGCAGAGCTTCATCGAGGGCCGG
>JBHHVC010000041.1:0-16889 GCA_046754125.1 Candidatus Zixiibacteriota bacterium | reverse complement strand
GTATGATTCGGCCGTTGTTTTCTATCATGCCATGCTCGAGATCGAGCCGAACAACTCCGATGCCATAACCGGAATTGGACGTTTCTTCAATCAGCAGGCGCGCTGGGCGTCAGATTCAGCAAGCGCCTATAAAGAAGCTGGAGATGAAGCACAGGACAAGGCATGGCGAGACAAGCGTCAGGAGCTTTTCGATTCCTCCGGAGTCTATTTCAAGCAGGCCTTCGACCTGCTTCTCGAAGATGAGTTTGTCGCCAGCGAGTACGGACGAATCACGTACCTTTCGGGAGACTTTGAACAGTCGGCAATCGCTTTCAAAAGACTGACCGATATTCGGCCGCAGGAAAACGACTACTGGGTAACGCTTGGGGACTGTTATTTACAGTTGCAACGGTTCCCCGAGGCCATAGCTGCCTACGAAGGAGCGCTCCAAACTGAGCCGAATGCGCGGGATATTCTTGAGAATCTGAAGGACTTGTATCACAACGAACACAACTCCGAGAAAGAAGCGGAAATGGTCGAAAGGCTTAAGAAGCTGTAGACAGTCGGCAGAGATCCCACTCGCAGGGTGGGGCACTGGACCGGCAGATTCGACGATCCATCTTGTGGGCGGCAGACCTCTGGTCTGCCCATTGTCCGGTGCCCTACCATTTAGGGCCTGTTGAAAAAGTTCGCATTTGACGGTAGACTTGGACTTGCAGGTGAAATGTTGGATTTATCGATTCAGAAAGAGCACGTGGGAGGATATCAGATAAATCTTCTGCGGCCTGAATATGTTGGATGGATTCCTGCTTTCGCAGGAATGACAGGCGAAAGCAAGTATGACTGGGACAATCTCTCTTTTTCCGTCACTCCCGTGAAAACGGGAGTCCATCAGGCGAATGTCCTGTGACTGGTCGGTAATGCTAATGATTGAGGTTTTTCAACAGGCCCCAATCTGTGTGTTCGGACACCCGTCAGGAGCGCAGGGCTCCTGACCTGCAAAAAGACCGATACCACGAACCCGTCAGCAGACGTGTGAAAGATCGTACCAGATACATCGAGATTGCCATCCCGGGGCCATGGTTGCGAACCTACTGCTACCGATGGAACCTGCCTATGTCCCGTATCGAGTCGGGGCAGCGTTTGGTTGTGCCATTTGCAGGCCGCAAACGTGTAGGGTATTACTTAGCTCCGATCGATCCTCCTTCCGGTATCACCATCAAGAACGTCAACAATGTGTTGGACGATTTCACCTATTTCCCGGACGAACTGGTCAGCCTGTGCCGGTGGATGGCACAATACTACCTGGCCAACCCAGCCGACTGTCTCGCGGCGGCACTTCCTCCTGAATTGAAAGGGACTCACAAGCCGCAACTGATCTGGGCCGACGCTTTGCCCGAAGGAGTGACCGCCGAGGTACGGTCCCAGTTCAGGGCCGACCGACCCCTGTCCGCAAAACTGGTAAACCGGCTGAGAGGTGATCGTCCCGGCCTGTTGCGTGATCTCATCAAGAGGCAAATACTGCTCGAAGACATCCACTCAGCCCGCCCGGAACGACGACAAAAGCTGAAAGGCTATCGTGTCACTGACGTAGAGCAGTTTAGACAGTTCGTTTGCACCCTTCGCCGTTCACCCGATCCATTCGACGGAATAAGATCAACACGGGAATTGCATGACAACGGATGGACTGATTACATCATCCGAAAACTGCTCAAAGCGGGCGTTCTCGCCCCTGAATACTATGCCGCCAGCGATCGCATCGCTGAGTCTGTTGACGCGCGAAAAGAGATCGACACAATTCTACCGACCGGGGAACAACAGCAGGTAATCGACATCCTGACAGAGTCACTGGATGAAGGATTTCAGCCTTTCTTGCTGCACGGCATTACAGGATCGGGCAAAACACTGGTCTACTGTCGTGTTGCACAGGCGCTGCTTGATCGGGGAAAGAGTTGCCTTGTCCTGACGCCGGAGATTGCCCTGGCCGGAACAACGCTGGCTTATTTTCGCGCATTGTTCGGTGATGCCGTGACTGTCATCCATTCAGCTATGACAGATCGCGAGCGATGGGAGAGCTTTGCCGGAATTCGGTCCGGCCGCTATAGAGTGGCCATCGGTCCCCGCTCGGCCTTGTTCGCGCCTCTGCCGAAGATCGGCATGATTATTGTAGATGAAGAGCACGACGGGTCATACAAGCAGGATGATCCATCGCCGCGCTTTCACGGACGGGATTGCGCAATCATGCGCGCAAGGATCAACGACATTCCCGTCCTGCTCGGATCCGCCAGCCCGTCGGTCGAGTCATATTACCACGCTCGTACCGGCAAATATCGACTACTGGAGCTTCGCAAGCGACCTACAGGCACATCGCTGCCCACAGTGCAACTGGTCGATATGCGTACCGAGCGATTGCGTGGCCATACACCGTACTTGTCGTGGCCGATGAAGCGAGAGGTGGAAAACCAGCTTGCAAACGGTCGCCAGGTGATCTTGTATTTGAATCGAAGAGGCTATTCGCCTCAAATGACCTGCGGCCGGTGCGGAGAGACCTCGGCGTGTCCTAACTGCAAGGTGAAACTGACCTACCACAAGGTTGGACTCAAACTGTCGTGCCACTATTGCGGCTATGTACAATCCCTACCTGAACGCTGCGGCAAATGCAACAGCAGCGACTTCATCACAGGGGGAGCGGGAACGCAGAAGATCGAAGAACACTTGCCGCAGCTTTTCCAAAAGGCGCGTGTAGTGCGGCTGGATAGCGACAGCGCCGCCGGGCGCACCCGCGGCCACCAGATACTGACCAATTTTCTCAATGAAAAGACAAATCTGCTGCTCGGCACTCAAATGGTAACAAAGGGGCTGGACATTCCGGGCGTGTCGCTGGTAGGCGTACTGTCCGCCGACGCCGGGATGGACATGCCCGATTTTCGGGCTTCGGAAAAAACGTTCGCCCGTCTTATCCAGGTCGCCGGTCGATCCGGTCGCGCCGATCATCCCGGCAAGGTAATTGTCCAGACTTTCGATCCTGAAAACGATCTCATCACCGACGCAGCCAGGCATGACTACAAATCATTTTATGACCGCGAAATCGAAAAACGAAAAGCTGTTGGCTATCCCCCGTTTGTCCGATTAGTGCGATTTGTCTTGTCGTCGCCCAACGAACCGAATTTGCAGGAAGCAATGTCACACTTTCGGCAACTTCTTGAGCAGCGGATTCAATCGGCCTCATTGACGGTCTCGCTGTTGGGACCGGCCCAGTGCCCTATCTACTACCTGCGACGCCGATATCGAAAGCATATCATAGCGAAAACGAATCAACTGGTGCGGCTGTCACAAATGCTTGCCAACTGGTCTTTAAGCGAAAGCAATTTTGGCCTTGCCCGGACTGTTCGGGTTGTTATCGATATAGATCCCGACGAGATGATGTGAGCTGACGGTCGGCCTACCGATTTTCAAATGCGGTTTCATATACTGAATGGCTCAAGCGAGTCGCTCTACATGTAACCTCAGGCCCACGCCAGCCTCAAGACGAGATCAATCTGTTCGGGCCGGGGACTTGTGCAATAACACTGCCCTTCCGGCCCGAACTTTCGAGCAGCACTACGAATTCCGTAATATGAGATACATCGTGCACTCGACAACCTATCAAATTGCGTGCCGAGTCTGACCGCATGGTCCTTTTGGCACGCTAAGTTCGTACTGTTCAATGGGAAACCCTGTCGATTGGCTCAGCCATAATAACTTATGACCGCGCAAATCACTCACGTGAGGCTTGTTCATTCGTCTATTCATACGATTTGCCGAGGTACTTAGCCCCGGTACACATGGACAACGCGCCCACGGCCCGGCACAAAAAAAACCGCCGAATGAATCGGCGGCTCTATCATATTGAAAACACACTCGAGTAAAACGACTACTCTTTCTTTTTTTCTTCGGTCTTTTCGCCTTCTTTGGGTGTTTCGGCCGTCTCTGCAGCTTCGGCTCCCTCGGCAGCGACAGCTTCTTCGCCTTCGGCGATCTCATCAGTTGTGACAGTCTCTTTGATCACAGTTGGCGCCGAAATCACCACCACCGTCCGTTGCTCCTCCGAAAGAACCTTCGCATTCGGGACGTCAATATCACGTACGTGTATGGAATCGCCGATATGCAGCTCATCTACATTGATTTCAATTCGCTCCGGGATGTCGGCCGGCAGACAGGAGACTTCGATCTCACGCATTGTCGTTTGCATTATGCCACCATCGACTTTCACTCCTATCGGCGAACCCTCAAAATAGAGCGGTACTAGCAGATGTATTGGCTTGGTCATACTGATAGCGTGAAAGTCGATATGAACGACCTGACTGGTGACCGGATCGCGCTGAAGTTCGCGAACGAGCACTTTGCGCGTCTTGCCAGCGACTTCGAGATCAAACAAAGTGGTGCCTCCGGCAGTCTCTTTCAGAGCGCGGCGTATCTGGCTTCCTTCAACTGAAATGGAAACTGGCTTCTGCTCAGGTCCGTACACCACAGCCGGAATATTGCCCACCATTCTTGTGCGGCGGGCAGGACCTTTGCCGACACTTTCTCGCGGTGTTCCGGCAATCTTGATTTCTTTCATCGCTTTGTCAAAGCCTCCAAGTGCATTAATTTCATGGTACCTAAATAACTAACGGTTGGTCCTCAAAGAGAACCGAAACAGATTCTTCGTCGGAGATGCGTCGGATTGCCTCTCCGATCAGTTCGGCGCAGCCAATAATCTCAAACTTCTCGGAAAGAGGTCGCTGGCTTTGATCGATAGAATCGCAGATGATCATGTGCTGGATCGGCGAGTCCTCGACCCGCTCGATTGCGTCACCTGAAAGTACGCCGTGCGTACAGGCCGCATAGATGTCGAGCGCTCCTCGTTCCTTGAGGAATGCGGCCGCCGAACAGATCGAGCCGCCTGTATCGACCATGTCATCGCGAATCAAGATATTACGTCCTTCAACTTCGCCGATCAGGTTCATCACCTTTGACTCATTCGCCCGCGGCCGCCTCTTGTCGACAATAGCCAGATCCGCCCCAAGAGCGTTGGCAGTGGCCCGAGCCAGTTTTATCGATCCAACGTCGGGCGATACAACCGTAAGGGCTTTCAGGTTCATTTTCCGAATGTACTGATTGAACATAACCGACGAATACAAATGATCGTGGGGCAGATCAAAGAACCCCTGAATCTGACTGGCATGCAAGTCCATTGTGATAATCCGATCGGCACCTGCTGTGGTGATCAGATTCGCCACAAGTTTTGCGGTAATAGCGACTCGCGGACGATCCTTGCGATCCTGACGAGCATAACCGTAATATGGTATTACTGCCGTAATACGCATGGCCGAAGCGCGTCGCGATGCCTCGATGAGCATCAGCAGTTCCATAAGGTGATCAGCCGGTGGATTGGTTGGCTGAATAATGAAGAGATCGGCTCCCCGGATATTCTCATTGATTTGCACGAATATCTCGCCATCGGAAAAGCGCTTGACCTCGCAGTCAGTCAGTCGCTCGCCAACATAGGCCGCGACCTTTTCGGCCAACATCTTGTTGGAGGTTCCCGTAACCAGCTTGATTTCTTCACGAACTATCATGAGTGCATTCCAAGCTCACCTGCTAGAGGCAGCCTCTCCGCTTTGAGCTGGGGCGCCAGGATTCGAACCTGGGAATGCCAGCTCCAAAGGCTGGTGTCTTACCACTTGACGACGCCCCAACAGTTTTGCGCCTTTCAGGCCAATCACTTACTCGACCTCCGCGGCTATTATCTCTTGCTCGTAGGCTTCAATAACACGTCGCTCTATTTGCTCCCGCATCTCTTTATTGACGGGATGGGCAATATCCTGATAGGTTCCGTCGGGTCGGCGGCGACTCGGCATGGACACAAAGAAACCGCTCTGTCCTTCAATTATCTTCATTCCTCGCACTACAAAGGCATTATCGAAAGTAACGTTGGCAAATCCCTTGAGTCGCTCTTCTTTTCGCAGCAGTATTCTCACCTCAGTGATCTCCACAGTTGTCCTCCCGCTGTCGTGTCCAGCCCGGATCGGAGAAGCGTACAGGCCGTACTGTAAACACCTGCCAGTCGGCCCGATCAAAACTCTCCCATCTGCCGGTAGTCGGGCGAGCGAAAAAAACTCCAAACATGGTCGGCCCCGAACCGCTCATCCGCACCAGCCTTGCCCCGTTAGCCAAAAGTCCATCCTTAATCCTCTCCAACTCAGGAAAAGACCGAAGATGACCTTTCTCAAAGTCGTTACCTGTCTTTTCCAGCGAACAGACAAGCTCCTCGACACTGCGGCAGCTTGACAAGTTAAGGTCGGGCCGCTTAGCTGTCAAGTCCATTCTAAGACCTGCGTATGCCTCAGCCGTCGACAAGGCCATAGACGGTTTGACCAAAACTAGCCAGTAGTCGGTTGGAAACACAGCGGGCAGCACCGTTTCACCGCGTCCGGTAACAATCGCCTGCCCGCAACCGAAAAAGAATGGAACGTCGCTGCCAATCCGTAGGCCGATAAGTGCCAGATCAGCAGGGGACAGATTCAGGTCAAACAGCAGGTTGCAGGCAACCAGAGTGGCGGCGGCATCGGCCGAGCCTCCTGCCAGTCCGGCAGCGACGGGGATATTTTTATCAATCTTGGCCTTCAGACCTTTTTCCAAGGCGAATTCAGACTTCATAGCCTCAAAGGCTCTGATCATCAGATTATCAGGTCCCTTCGGGATATCTGTTGCCGAGGATTCCACAGTGGCCGATTCTTGCGATTCTGTTACTGTGAAGGTAATGCGATCATACAGAGAAACCGCTTGAAACAACGAATTTATGTTGTGGTACCCATCGTCGCGGCGCGAAAGCACTTCCAAGAACATATTCACCTTGGCCGGGACATCGATTGCCAGCTGCGATTTGGTGATTTTCTTCACAAACATATGAGCTACCTTTTTCTTGCCCCTGTCTCTCGGCAATCCCAAGACCACAACAGGAAATCGTTACAGGATAACGCATTTGCTCGGCTGGGTAAAGGAACTATGGGAAAGAAACCCTGTTTGTAGGGATTGAGTTCGGAACAAATATGACGTACATTGTGCTCAGCGTATACTTATGACCTGTTTGGAGGTGACCATGAACCCGTTTGGCGCTCGTTCCAGTATAAAGACTGCCGGTGGCTCATTTCTGATATACAGATTGACATCGCTCTCCGAGTTCGGCGCTCTCGACCGGTTGCCGTACTCTATTCGTATTCTCTTGGAGTCGGTGTTGCGAAATGTCGATGGCCGCACGATTCGCGAAGAAGATGTAAGACAACTGGCAGCCTATGATCCTTCGAAAGTTGGTGAGAACGAACTGCCGTTCAAACCTGCCCGCGTCCTGTTACAGGATTTCACAGGGGTACCGGCGGTTGTTGATCTGGCCGCTTTGCGCTCGGCGATGAATCGGCTAGGCGGCGACCCCAAAAGGATCAATCCGCTGGTTCCTGTCGATCTGGTCATCGACCACTCAGTCCAGGTGGATCGGTTCGCCTCGGCCGACGCGCTAGACTATAACATTGAAAAAGAGTTCGAGCGCAATCGTGAGCGGTACGAATTCTTGCATTGGGGGAAGAAAGCATTCAGCAATTTTGAAGTTATCCCTCCCGCTACAGGTATCTGCCACCAAGTGAATCTGGAATACCTCGCCAAATGCGTCCTTGTACGGGACGGTGTCGCTATGCCTGATACCCTCGTCGGCACCGACAGCCATACGGTAATGATCAACGGCCTGGGCGTGGTTGGCTGGGGCGTGGGAGGGATTGAAGCCGAGGCGGTGATGCTGGGACAACCCATCTACATGCTTACCCCTGAAGTCATCGGCTTTAAGATGAGCGGGAAACTCTCCGAAGGAGTGACAGGAACCGACCTTGTGCTGACCTGCACACAGATGCTGCGCGAGCGAGGCGTCGTTGGCAAGTTTGTCGAATACTGTGGTGAGGCGCTGGACTCTCTGACACTGCCGGTGAAGGCGATGATTGCCAACATGGCGCCTGAGTATGGGGCAACTATGGGCTACTTCCCCTTTGACAATTCCACTCTCGACTATCTGCGCATGACCGGACGCACTGACGAAGAAATCGAACTGGTCGACCGTTACGCAAAGGAACAAATGCTCTTCAGGGATAAAGGGTCCTCAGCGCCCGAGTTCACCGACTTGCTGGAACTGGACATCTCAACGGTCGAACCGTCACTGGCCGGACCTAAGCGTCCACAGGATCGCGTCCCGCTCTCACGTATGAAAACGGCCTTTACCTATGCGCTGACGGCGCCGGTCCGGGAACGCGGCTTTGGCCTGCGATCGAACGACATCGGCAAGACAGCCACAATTCGCGGCAAGGAGCAGTCCGAAATCGGTCATGGCGCTGTCGTCATTGCAGCAATTACCTCATGCACCAACACATCCGATCCGTTCGTTTTGATGTCGGCCGCCCTGCTTGCAAAACGAGCGGTGGAGAAGGGCTTGTCGGTCAAGCCATATGTCAAGACCTCGCTCGCCCCGGGATCACGTGTGGTTATGGAGTATTTGAAAAAGGCCGGGCTTATTGAGCCACTTGAAAGGCTTGGTTTCCATAATGTCGGCTATGGCTGTACTACCTGCATTGGCAATTCCGGACCACTTCCTGAGCCGGTGGTAGACGCGATAAATCAGGGCGATATTGTCGCCTGTGCTGTCCTCTCAGGAAACCGGAACTTTGAGGGACGGGTCAGCCCCCACACGCGAGCAAACTATCTGGCTTCGCCACCGCTGGTGGTAGCCTACGCTCTGGCTGGTACTACCGATATCGATCTGCTGTCGGAGCCGGTTGGAACCGACCAGCAAGGATCACCTGTCTACCTTAAGGACATCTGGCCAACACAGAAAGACGTGCTGGCAGCTATCGAGTCGACGATCACTCCTGAGATTTTCAGAAAAGAGTATGCGTCAGTCGTCGACAGCAACGAAACCTGGAACACCATTGCCAGCCCGGAAAGCGAATTGTACTTGTGGAATAATGAATCGACATATATCCAGGAACCGCCCTTCTTTGTCGACATGCCGGCTGAACCGCCCGATATACAACCGATAGTTGATGCCCGCGTGCTCGCTATGCTGGGTGATTCGATAACAACCGACCACATCTCCCCGGCCGGGGCGATCAAGGCTGATTCCCCTGCCGGGAAATACCTGCTCGATAACTCGGTGCAGTTTGCTGATTTCAACAGCTACGGCTCCCGGCGCGGCAACGATCGGGTGATGACACGCGGAACGTTCGCTAACATCCGCCTGCGGAACCACCTCGTACCGGGTGCCGAAGGGGGTGTAACAGTGCATTTGCCAACAGACAAGCAGATGTCAATCTATGACGCCGCCATGAAATACAAAGAGGACAACATCCCGTTGGTTGTGCTGGCTGGAAATGACTATGGCATGGGATCATCCCGAGACTGGGCCGCTAAGGGAACCAGCCTGCTAGGGGTCAAAGCTGTACTGGCACAAAGTTTCGAGCGTATCCATCGTTCAAATCTTGTTGGTATGGGAGTTCTGCCGTTGCAGTTCTCAACCGGCGAATCACCCGAGACACTTGGGCTAAGTGGCCACGAGTTATTCTCAATCGATAGTTTGTCAAACGACTTGCGCCCAAAACATAAGGTGACTGTGCGTGCCTACAGTTCTGCAGGAGAGAAAAAGTTCAGCATGATTGCCCGGCTGGATACACCGATCGAGATTGACTATTATCGTCACGGCGGCATACTGCACATGGTTCTTCGTCAACTAGCCAAGACGTAGTGAGCGGCAGCCCCGATGCTGACACTGACAACAGTGGTCTGCTGACCATGAATGGCCTATATCGGCAGCAGCCGCTTCATCACTGCAATCTGCCCCTTGTGGTGTGCTTCGTGTTCGACCAGATGATACAGAAGCCACTCAATAGTGTATTCGATATCAACATCCGATTCACCGCAATCGAGAGGGCTGACCACTCGCAGCAGATCGTCGTCAGTGAGTCCGGCCAGCGTGCGGAATGATTCTTTGCGTACCTCATTGAGTTTGTTGATGTAGTATTCAAGTTCCCGACCCTCGATCTGTTTCATGCCGAATCGAATGGGGAATGCGATTTTCCATTCCTCGCCCATCGGCTTGCGAGCAATATCTTCCCGGATGTACGAGCATTCCGCCGCTGCAATGTGCAGAAGCAGCGTACCGATTGATTCGACCTTCTCACAGGGGTGCCACGACAACTGTTCGGCGGTGAGAGATTGGCAGTATTTTTTCGTCCGCGTACGAACATCTTCCATCATTGCCACGAAGCGCCCAATTCCAGGTTTGAAATCATCGCGAGGTGCGATAGTTAAAGAGCGTTTCGGCATTGCATATTCTCTCCATGTCAGAGCGATAGCCGGGTTGTAATTGCACTTGAAACACTGTCTCAGCATGTTAAGCTAATTGTTCAGTCTGGCCGAGTAAACCCAAATCGCGCTCGCTGAACAGACAGGTTGGCTTCCTAAACACATCGCACCGCGATTGGCTACCTATAATAATCATTGCTATCGTTGATTCACTGCAGGTATAATCCCCCTGATATGAGCAAACCAAACGCGCACTGTCTGCAGTGATTAATGACAATAGGAAACTCTGATGTCGTTTGAAACATACATAGCCCGACGATATATGAAATCGGGACGGTTTTTTATTTCTATTTCCACTTGGATAACCATCCTCGGCGTCACTCTGGGCGTGGCAGTTGTTTGCTTTGTAATGTCAATGCACAACGGTTTTGAACGTGAAATCCGTTCCCGTCTTCTCGGCACGACATCGCACATTTCTATCTTTCCTGTTCGCGGCAATGTTATGCCCGAATACCGTCAGCTAGTCGAGCAAGTGGAGTCAATCGAAAATGTCGTGGCTGCTTCGCCGTTTGTCTTCTACAAGGCCGCAATTGCATCGGCATCGGAGGGTGACGGTATTGTTGTGAGAGGGATTACCCTTGAGGCGGAATCACGAACATCAAACCTTCAGCGCGACATAGAGGCCGGGGAATACAGCTTTGAATCGATTGAACTCGATGGTGACACAATCCCCGGAATGATCATTGGCAACAATCTGGCTCAACGGTTGGGAGTGTACCTGGGTCAGCCCGTTGTTCTTTATTCGCTAAAGGGAGAAGACCTTCATCGCAGGTCCCGCCCACGCGTGGCAAAGTTCTATATTAGCGGCATCTTTTCGACAGGTATGTACGAATTCGATGGCAACATGGCCTATATATCGCTTGTGTCGGCCCAAAAGCTGTTCAAGACCGGTGATGCCGCCACAGCGATACATCTCAAGCTCACTGATATCTATCTGGCCCCGGAGATGACTCCCCGAATCGATTCAGCTCTCAACAATGAATATGATGTTGTTCCCTGGAATGTTCTGCACCGAAACCTTTTTTCCTGGATTGCTATTGAGAAGAAGATTCTGTTTCTTGGTTTTATCCTGATTGTGATTGTGGCAGCCTTCTCGATCATATCAACTTTGGTGATGCTGACTATGGAAAAGCGATCAGAAATTGGCATATTGAAGACAATCGGAGCCACTCCGGCAACGATCCGTAAGATATTTGTATACAATGGCTTAACAATTGGCGCCATGGGTGTTCTTTGCGGCTGGTTTCTGGCCATGACTGCTGCTTGGGTTCAAAACAGGTACGAATTGATCTCACTTCCCCCCGACATTTATTTCATTAGTTATTTGCCGATTGACACTCACCCGTTAGATTTTCTGCTGGCAGGATCTGTAACGCTTATTGTTTGCTTTCTGGCCGGTTTGTACCCCGCTCAGCAGGCAGCGCGACTGTCAGTCATTGATGTGTTAAGACGGTAAATGTATGATTATCAGCATAAAAGCTAAAAGAATGCGGCGATCGGGCGAAAATAGCAGTAAACAGGACATCCGTGACGTCATTGGATGATAGCAGGGAAATGATGGGAGCAAACCAGAGTATTTTGGCAGCAACTGACATCCATCGCGAATTTACCACATCCGGAGCGGTTCTGCCTGTCCTGAAGGGGATGTCGTTGGATATGAAAAAGGGGGAGACTGCGGCTGTGACGGGCGCTTCAGGAGTTGGAAAATCCACCTTGCTGCACATTCTTGGTGGGCTTGATCGCCCGTCGAAGGGGGCAGTGAGCATCGACGGCAAATCACTACAGGACCAGTCAGAGAAGGAACTGGCGCGGTTTCGCAACAAAAATGTTGGCTTTGTCTTTCAGTTCCACTATTTGCTCGATGACTTCACCGCGCTGGAGAATGTGATGATTCCCCAGTTGGTAGCCGGAAGGTCGCAACGGGAAGCGAGGCAAAAGGGGGAACTCCTTCTGTCTCAGGTTGGTTTAACAAGTAGAGAGAGTCATCGCCCTAAGCAGTTGTCAGGAGGTGAACAACAGCGTGTTGCCGTTGCTCGAGCTCTGGCCAATGATCCGCAGATTGTACTGGCCGACGAACCGTCGGGCAATCTGGATACTGCAACCGGTCGAGAACTTCATGCCCTTCTGTTCGAACTGAATAGCACAAACGGTACCAGTTTCTTCATAGCGACACACAACGAGGAATTGGCCGAGCAATGTAATCGCCGGTTTCGTATTGAGGCCGGACGACTACTGGAAGAAAACCGGAAGTAGGTGAAACAGAATGCGTTGTCAGGATTGTGAAAAGCGAGAATCGCAGGTACACCTGACTCAGATCGCGAACAACGAGAAAACGACATTATCCCTGTGTAAGGAATGCGCCGCTGCCCGTGGATTTCATTCCCCCCTCGAGAATATGCCGTTTCCGTTGGCCGAGATTCTGTCCGGGTTGACATCAGGATCGGGAGAACTGTACACTCCGGATGAGACCGACAAGCTCAGTTGTCCTTCATGCGGACTATCCTTCAGCCAGTTTGCGTCGCAAGGTCGCTTTGGGTGCGGTGACTGCTACCACGCTTTTCGCGGTAAGCTGGAACCGATCATGCGAAAGATCCACGGAGCATCGCTCCATCGCGGCATGAGTCCGAACAGCCTGCTGCCGGTTGAGGACAACAACACTCTGCCGATACAGGAGGAAGAGCGACTCGAACAGGAACTGAAAAAGGCAATCGAGGGCGAGGAGTTTGAACGAGCAGCTGAACTTCGGGACAAGCTCAAACAGCTTCGGCAGGCAGAACCCGCCGAGAAGAAACCGGAAGGGACAGAAATTGAGCACGATGTTTGAGAATATGGCCAAGTCGGCGGCAACCTGGCTAAACGGCCAGGGCCGGGAATCGCTGGTGGTACTTTCCACTCGCGTTCGTCTTGCCCGCAACATTGCCGGCTGTCCGTTTCCGGCATCGGCCGATGCCGAGACCAAACAGCGAGTAGTCAGTTACTTTGATTCGACGCTGGCCCGCTCAAAACTGCTCGGCGACGGTGGATACCACAAGGCCTCTGATATCGAGGATCTGGACAAGGACTTTCTCATCGAACGCCACTTGATCTCACCGGCCTTTCTAAACGGTGATGAAGCCAAGGCGCTCTATATCGATTCCGACGAACAGGTGTCGATTATGGTCAACGAGGAAGACCACCTAAGGATGCAGGCGTTGCAGCCGGGGCTTGATCCACAGGGTGCATACGAGCGCGTATCGATGTTTGACAGCGAAATAGGCCGATATCTGGAGTATTATTACGACCCCGATTTTGGGTATCTGACTGCCTGCCCTACAAATGCGGGAACAGGCATGCGTGCATCAGTGCTTATCCACTTGCCGGGGCTGGTTTTGACTCGTGATATCGACAAAGTGATTTCCCATATCACTCGCAGCGGCCTCGTGGTGCGAGGCTTTTACGGCGAGGGTTCGGACGTACTTGGCAATCTGTTCCAGGTATCGAACCAGAACACATTGGGCATCACCGAGGACGATATCCTCCGCCAGATCAACCACATCGCCCGCGAAATCATCGACCAGGAAGCAGCTGCCCGGCAAAGACTTATGGAAGAAGCAGCCGATATGATTGAAGACAAGATTTGGCGGGCATTTGGGATCCTCAAGCATGCACGAGTGCTGACCTCGGAGGAAGTGATGAATCTGCTCTCCGCAGTTCGTCTTGGCCATGCGATGAATGTGATTGATTGTCTGGATGTGGCCTCGATCAACGAAATCCTGTTGCTGTCACAGCCTGCTCATCTGCAAAAATTCTACGGAGTGGAAATGGATCCGAATCGACGCGACTTTGTCAGGGCGCAAATGGTTCGCGACAAACTGCGAACATGCGACGGTTGACCCAACCGGATTGGGTTGCATAGGAACTGTGGGAAAAGTATATTGTTGGGACAATAGGAACGAGGTGGCTACGATATGAATGAGATGTTCACAGAGCGCGCCAGAAAAGCGATCGAATACGCACGGGATGAAGCCGCGCGCCTGAGACACGACTATATAGGAACCGAGCATCTCCTGCTCGGTCTGATAAGACTGGGCGAAGGCAAGTCAATAGACTCCCTGACTAATCTCGGTCTCGATGTTCAGGAATTGAAGGCTGCTATCGAGGAAGTCGTGCAGCCGTCCGGCGGCACCATGACAATGGGACAGCTCCCGTTGACCGCTCGCGCAAAGAAGACTCTGGAAGTGTCGGGGCAGGAAGCTCGCGCCCTGAAGTCAAAGGACATCGATACCGAACATATCCTCCTTGCTCTCTTGAAAGATGAAGAAGGCGTTGCCGCACAGGTCCTGTCCACCTTCGAGATTGACTACAAAGAAGCGTACGAAGAACTCAAGAACATTACCAACGGCCAGCCATCTTCGCACAAGAAAAAACGCAAGAAATCAAAGACGCCGGCCCTCGATCATTTTGGTCGCGATCTCACCGAGTTAGCGCGACGCAGTAAGCTGGATCCGATTATCGGTCGCGACGACGAAATTGAACGGGTAGCTCAAATTCTATCTCGAAGGAAGAAAAACAATCCGGTCTTAATCGGAGAACCGGGTGTTGGCAAGACGGCCATTGCCGAGGGTCTGGCCCAGCGCATTGTGGAAAATCGCGTGCCACAGACACTTGAAAACAAACGAGTCGTCACGCTCGATATGGCCTCACTGGTTGCAGGTACGAAGTACCGTGGCCAGTTTGAGGAACGGTTGAAAGCAGTGATGACCGAGATTATCAATTCGTCCGATGTCATCATTTTTATCGATGAACTTCACACTATCGTTGGAGCCGGTGGAGCCGAAGGATCGCTCGACGCCTCCAACATCTTCAAGCCTTCGTTGTCGCGAGGGGAGCTGCGTTGTATCGGTGCTACTACACTCAATGAGTACCGCAAGTACATTGAGAAGGACGGCGCACTGGATCGTCGCTTCCAAACTGTGATGATCGAACCTCCATCTGAAGAAGATACGATCAAGATTCTCAGGGGATTGCGACCCAGATACGAAGAACACCATAAGTTGAATATCTCTGATGAAGCTATCGATGCGGCCGTTCGCTTGTCCAATCGATACGTTTCTGGCAAGTTCCAGCCAGACAAAGCAATCGATCTCATTGACGAAGCCGGATCGCGAGCACATCTTTCAACCTATACACGCCCAAAAGAATTTGCCGAAATAGAGTGCGAACTCGAAGAATTGCAAAAGAATAAGGAACAGGCGGTAAAAAACCAGGCCTTTGAAACTGCAGCCCAGTTACGCGACGATATAAAAGCAAAGCGCGAAAAACTGACCGAGCTTCAAACTCAGTGGGAAGAAGCTCGAGAGAAGGAAAAAGTGACTCTCAGTGCCGACGATGTTGCAACTGTGCTGGCAAAGATGACCGGTATACCGCTTTTCCGCATGGAAGAAAACGAATCCAAACGGTTGTTGCGTATGGAAGAGGAATTGAAAAAGTCTCTTGTGGGACAGAACGACGCGATAGCGATAATCGCAAAATCGGTCCGGCGAGCCCGAGCCGGTTTGAGCGATCCGCGTCGACCTATAGGATCGTTCATATTCTTAGGACCTACCGGTGTTGGAAAAACCGAACTGGCTCGTCAGCTTGCTAATTTCCTGTTTGAAGACGCCGATTCATTGATACGCATTGACATGTCGGAGTATATGGAGAAGTTTGCAGTCTCCCGCTTGATAGGAGCCCCTCCCGGATATGTCGGCTTCGAAGAGGGCGGACAGCTCACCGAAAAAGTGAGGCGCAAGCCATATTCGGTCGTACTTCTTGATGAAATCGAAAAGGCGCACCCCGACGTCTTTAATATCCTGCTGCAATTAATGGACGATGGGCAACTGACTGATTCGTTTGGACGCAAGGTTGACTTCCGGAACACCGTGCTGATAATGACATCGAACGTCGGCACGCGACAGTTGCGAGACGACAAGACAGTCGGATTTGATGCCAAATCGGTCGACTTCTCGCAGGGAAACATGGAAACGAAAATAAACGATGAATTGAAGAAACTGTTTAACCCCGAACTGCTCAACCGGCTCGACGAAACGATTATCTTCCATCGACTGGATGAAGAACACATTCGCAAGATTATTGAGATTCTGCTGACCGACATAGCAAGAAGAATGGCTGAAAAGGGGATTAGCTTTACTCTCACCGACGAAGCCAGAGATTTTCTTGTCAAAAAAGGCTATGATCCCGCCTATGGTGCCCGACCGCTCAAGCGCGCCCTTCAGCGCTATCTGGAGGATCCAATGGCCGAGGAGATTCTGCGCGGGCAGTATGCCGGCGACTGCGATCTAACTATTGGCGCTGCCGAAGACAAGCTGACTTTCACTTTCGATACCAAAGAGAGCGGGCATAAGGTACCGAACTAGCAGTTTCTCAAACAAGAACATCGAACGATCGGACAAA
Source organism: Candidatus Zixiibacteriota bacterium (assembly GCA_046754125.1). Lineage (GTDB taxonomy): Bacteria > Zixibacteria > MSB-5A5 > GN15 > FEB-12 > JBHHVC01. Next base: position 59 of record JBHHVC010000041.1, on the reverse strand, counting down.
ACATCCGGTCGTGTTTTTTTTCCGCAGACTGCTTTTTAGCAGTCGAGAAATAACCATTG
>JBHHVC010000040.1:0-17220 GCA_046754125.1 Candidatus Zixiibacteriota bacterium | reverse complement strand
GGTGTTCTTTTATTTTCCACGCATTTGCAATCACTGTCTGAACCCCGCCTGTGTCGCCTCATGCCCTTCCGGTGCACTGTACAAACGGGGCGAGGACGGAATTGTCCTGATCGATCAGACTCGTTGTCGTGCCTGGCGATCATGCATCTCGGCCTGTCCCTATAAAAAGACCTACTTCAACTGGTCCACCGGCAAATCGGAAAAGTGTCTGCTATGCTACCCCCGCGTTGAAACCGGCCAGGCCCCGGCTTGCTTTCATTCTTGTGTCGGACGTATCCGTTATCTGGGCGTGTTGCTCTATGATGCCGACAGGATTGAGGAAGTAGCCAATCTCCCGCAGGAGGAGCTGATTGATGGACAACGATCGTTAATCCTTGATCCAAACGATAAGCTAGTCATAGAAGCTGCAAAACGGTCCGGTCTGCATGACTCTACCATCAAAGCGGCACAACAATCACCGGTGTTCAAGTTTGTTAAAGACTGGAAACTGGCCCTGCCGCCGCATATAGAGTTTCGCACTTTGCCGATGCTCTTCTATGTCCCGGCGATGTCACCGGTCATGGCTTCGGACGATGGCAGCGTTGTCAATAGCGTAAGCAGGGACTTGTTTCATGATATCGAGGAGTCGCGAGTTCCGCTCAAGTTTCTCGGTAATCTCTTCGGAGCCGGATTCACCGGCAAGGTCGAGTACTCGCTGCGCAAACAGAAAGCCGTTCGCTGGTATCGCAGGGCATTGACGGTTGGCGACGTCGACATGATCACCGCTCACAAAATGTTGCGCGAGGCCGACTGTGACGCCAATGAAGCGGAAGCTATCTACCGGCTGACCTCCTTATGTACTGTTGACGATCGATTCGTTATCCCACCGGCGCATCGAGAGGAAGCGATCGAAGCTATGCGCGATCCGATGGAACGAAAGCAGGAAGCCGGCTTTGGCTTTATGTCGGGACCAAGGAGGGGATTATGACCCAATCTTCTTGCGCTCTGTATGATTCGTTGAGCAATCTGCTCGTTTATCCGACCGACGCTTCGACAACAGAAGTCGCCGAGTGTGAACGGCTCCTGAAAGAATGCGGATCGCCCGCTCGCTCATACATTGCGACTTTTGCCAAACATGTTCAGGGTTCGACAGTCGAGAACCTTGAAGAATTGTACACCCGTACCTTTGAAATCAATCCGGTCTGTACTATGGAAATCGGCTGGCACCTTTTTGGGGAGCGATATGAGCGCGGAGCCTTTCTTGTCAAAATGAGACAGGCGATGCGACAGTTCCAGCTTGCCGAATCAGCAGAGTTGCCCGACCACCTGATTCACGTCCTGCAAGTGCTCGGTCGTATGGCTCCGGACGAAGCGACCACATTCGTGTCCGAAGCGGTTATGCCGGCCATCGATAAGATGATGGACGGTTTCAAAGATAAGGACAACGTATATCGGGCCGTTCTGCAGGGAATAGTCTGCGAATTGAAAAACAGGCACGGGATAGAAGCAAGGAGTCAGACATGTTGAGTTCTGTGCTGCATTTTGAGGAATTGCTGTTCGGTGTGTTCCCGTATATCGCACTGGCCATATTTTTTCTTGTCACTATCCAGCGATATAGGGCGCAGTCGTTTTCGTATTCGAGTCTCTCTTCGCAGTTTCTGGAAAACCAGCATCACTTTTGGGGTATGGTTCCTTTCCATTATGGCATACTGACAATCCTCACCGGTCATGTCGTTGCCTTTTTCCTTCCCGAACAGTTACTGGCCTGGAACCAGGTACCCTGGCGTTTGTATGTGCTGGAAATATCGGCTCTGATCTTTGGATTTCTTACCCTGACCGGGTTGGTAAGCCTGATGCTCAGACGCCGCATGTTCAGCAAAGTCAGCATGGTGACAACGCCTGTAGACTGGATACTGCTGTCGTTGCTGCTTTTTCAGGTGGCCGGTGGTGTCTATGTGGCCATCGTTCATCGCTGGGGTTCTTCTTGGTATGCGGTGTCGATGGCGCCATATTTGTGGTCTCTGGCGAAACTCAATCCCAATTTAGGTTATGTAATGGGGATGCCGTTGATGGTCAAGCTGCACATCCTGAACGCTTTCTTGATTGTCGCCTTCTTCCCTTTCACTCGCTTAGTACACATTCTGGTCGTGCCCAACCCGTATCTCTGGCGAAAGACCCAGGTGGTCCGTTGGTACAGTGACCGCAAGACAGCACATTCGGCTATCAGATAAACGATCTGACCATCGAGGATAAAACATGCAAGAAAAACGAAAAGCAATCTCAGTACTAACACTCAACACCGTGGCCTTTACAGCCTGCTTTGCATGCTGGATGCTTAATGGTGTGCTGGTAACATTTCTGGTCGACAGCGGTCTCTTCTCCTGGAACAAGGCAGAGATGGGGTGGTTGATCGGCATTCCCGTTCTATCTGGGGCAATCTTTCGTCTGCCGGTAGGCATTCTTACCGACAAATATGGCGGTCGCATCGTGTATACCATAGTCATGCTGCTGTCTGCGATCCCGATGTATTTTCTTGGGATTGCGAACAGTTTCTGGTCATTCTTTTTTCTTAGCCTCGGCTTTGGAATCGCCGGGACATCGTTTGCGGTTGGTATTGCCTACACTTCGGTTTGGTTTGGCAAGGAAAGGCAAGGCACCGCCTTGGGGGTTTTTGGCGCAGGCAATGCCGGAGCCGCTCTGACCAGTATGGGTGCTCCGATTCTCCTTAACTGGTTGACCCAGAACGGGGACAATCTCGAAGCGTGGCGCTTGATGCCAAAATACTATGCCGTCGGGTTACTTGCTATGGCGGTTATCTTCTGGTTTCTGACTTATTCCAAAAAAGTGGACGATTCTCACATCAACAGCATTTGGGAGCGACTGGCACCACTTAAGCATATGCGCGTATGGCGATTCGGACTCTACTATTTTCTCGTTTTTGGCGGTTTCGTCGCCCTGGCTCAGTGGTTGATTCCATACTTCGTCAACGTATATGCAATGTCGGTGGCAACGGCTGGTCTGATGGCTGCTGTATTCAGTCTGCCCTCGGGAGTCGTGCGTGCTCTTGGCGGCGTCCTTTCCGATAAGTGGGGTGCACGCCGTGTGATGTATATCGTTTTGGGCAGTTGTTTGGTGGCAAGTGCTTTACTCGTAATTCCACGAATGGATATCGAGTCCCCCGGTAAGGGTATCATGGCCCGGCGTTCCGGAACGGTAACAGCAGTAAGTGACAAGATGGTCGTAGTCGACGATAAGGAATATACACTCAAGTCTGTCAACGGGCAGGAACTGACCGAGAAAGAAAAAGAGGCTGGAACCCTTATCTGGCCGACAAGCCGGTGGTGGCAGGAGCCGGTAGTTAGCGTTGGCGATGTTGTAAAGAAAAAGGAATTGCTCGCTCGCGGCGTCACACATATCTATTTTCAGGCCAACGTCTGGATTTTCACTGGCCTTGTCTTTGTCGTCGGCTTCATGATGGGAGTCGGCAAGGCAGCCGTCTATAAACACATACCCGACTACTTTCCGAACGATGTCGGTGTTGTCGGAGGAATTGTTGGTGTGCTGGGAGGTTTGGGTGGCTTCTTCTGCCCCATTCTTTTCGGTTACTTATTGAAAGGAACCGGGCTCTGGACTACCTGCTGGATGTTCTTTGCATTACTCACTGGCGTCTGTCTGTGGTGGATGCACGCAGTGGTTGCGCGCATGCTCCGTAAAGAGGCTCCGCAGATAATGAAACAGTTCGAGAGCGTGAAGCAGAATTGATGCTCACGGGTCTTCTGGCAACAGAGTATACAATCAGGAGAGGTTGAAGATGAAGACACCACAAAAGTGGGAAGTTGAAGATCAGGGATTCTGGGAAAGTACCGGAAAGTCCATTGCCAACCGCAATCTTTGGATATCCATTCCGAATCTCCTGCTGGGATTCGCGGTCTGGATCTACTGGGGAGTCATCGTCGGCCTGATGCAGGGTTTGCACGACGCCAACCCCGACCTTTACAGTTTTAGTTTCGGCAACGACGGCGTCCCGCTTGCGGGTAACGCCTACAGGGCGCTGCTGTATACTCTACCTGCTGTGGCCGGTCTGGCTGGCGCCACTGTGCGAATACCCAACTCGTTCATGATTGCAATATGTGGTGGCAGGAACGTCAAGTTCATGACGACGTTGCTGCTCATACTGCCTGCTATTGGCGCCGGTTTTGCCCTTCAAAACCCGGATACCAGTTTTGTGATCTACATCATGCTGGCTGCTCTTTCCGGAGTCGGTGGCGGCGCCTTTGCATCATCGATGTCCAATATCAGCTTCTTCTTCCCAAAACGTATGCAGGGGCTGACGCTCGGACTCAACGCCGGAATTGGAAACCTTGGTGTAGCCGTCATGCAGGTCACTATACCGGCGGTAATCACTTTTGGCCTGTTTGGAGGCGCTTCCCACCTGTTGCGTGACAATCCCATCTGGATACATAATGCAGCCTTAGTCTGGGTCCCGATCCTGGCCGTGTTTGCCATCCTTGCATTTCTGTTCATGAACAATCTCCCTCAGCACAAATGCGGTTCAACACCTGTTGCGATGGGCAAATACTTGTGGCTGGAATTGCTTGGATATGGCGGAGCTGCCCTCGGAATCTTCTTATTGATTTTGCCCTGGGGTGGCTTTCCCGTGCTGCTGAAGATATTCGTCATCCTGCTGGTCGCTGTTTCCACGACCCTGGTGCTAATGCGATACCTGACTCCCAAGGAAACGCAGAAAAACCTGGTCGGCCAATTTGCGATATTCAAGAACAAGCATAACTGGGTTATGACATGGCTGTATGTAATGACATTCGGGTCGTTCATTGGCTATGCCAATGCTTTTCCCAAGCTGCTCAAGGATGTCTTCGGGTATATACGTGTCGATGCAGCCGGGACGCCCCTGGCCGAGGCAATTGTGAATCCGAACGCGCCGGACATTCTTAAGTTCGCATTTTTGGGTGCCGCAATGGGTGCAGCAATTCGCCCGCTGGGAGGATGGCTTTCGGATAAGCTGGGAGGTGCCCGTGTAACGCACTGGGACACGGCCGTTATGATCGGTGCCGCAGTTGCCTGTGGATACGTTGTAAGTCTGGCCAACGTCTCTCCAACACCTGAGCAGTACTTCATCCCCTTCCTGCTCTTGTTCATAGTTCTCTTTGCGACTACCGGAATCGGCAATGGCTCGACTTTTCGCATGATCGCCATCATATTTTCCAAGGAACAGGCAGGACCAGTGCTTGGCTGGACATCGGCTATCGCTGCCTACGGCGCGTTTTTGATCCCGAAGATTTTCGCAACCCAGATCAAGGCCGGTACACCCGAATACGCCCTTTATGGATTTGCCGCCTACTACCTGAGCTGCCTCGGTGTAAACTGGTGGTATTACTCTCGCAAGAACGCGGAGATCTCCTGCTGAGGAGCTTTCAGAATCGCGATATACCCTTCGTGTGCGGCGGATGTTCAGTCTGCCGCACACGAATACTCGATTTCATCGATCCCCAAAGTTACGTTGCCGCCCCGTTATGCTCTGTCGTATCGGGTATTTCCCCCCACTGCAAGCGGGCCTGTTGAAAAAGTCTTGTGTATAGGTTTATCAACCAATAGAATTGGTACATGCGGACTAAACAAAACTTATCAAACAATTCGATGATGCTCCTGTCATCATTGGAAGAGTACATCTCCGAGCTATCACCAAACTCTGATGACAGGAATTGATAGTGGGATTCGGTAGAATTAGTCTTTTTCCCATCGTGACAGCTCTTATCGTTTTGCTTTGCCAGTTATATGGGTGTTCCGACAATAAGGAACGCACCACATTTCGGGAAAGCTATATAGGGCTATACGAAGTGAATGAGGTCGGTATTGCCGATTTCAAGAGAGATTCAGTTTCATTGAGTATCGTCGAATCCAGCTACTCGATTTCCATACTCCACCACATTGTCGGCGGACCCATTTGCGGCAGTTCCGGATCGATCCTCAATTTCGGAACTGACAGGGTTACATTTAACATGATGAGCACCTTCGGCAGCAACTGCGATACGCGCCGAGTCCCCCACACAACTTTTGTCGCTCGATATCCCAGCGCCGCCGGAGTGGACAGCCTCATACTGGTAGATACGACCGATATCACTTTCACCACACCCGGTGGGAATGAGGTTACGCAGAAAACGGCAATGTCACTGATAATGATCAAGCTATAGCAAACCGTCGGTGTCCCCCACTATTCATGGCTTGTTGAAAGAGTTCGGGTTAGCCGGAAGACCTATGCTTGCAGGTGAAATACTGGCTTTGTTGAATCAGGAAAGGCACGAGAGTCCATCACGCGAATGTCCTGTGCCTGGCCTGCAATACTGATGATAGAGGTTTATCAACAAGCCCTTCATGGTGGTTTTTAGAATCGCTATCACAAAAGACCCTACATCAACTGCCCCATCTTGTATGCCGGCAGGTATACCGTCAAAAGTAGGACAATTGCCGCTATCACGTAGACCCCGATGAAGGCCATGCGCCACTTCGAGCGAACACCGAGGCCAACCAGCACGAACAAGGGGAAGGCCACCACCAAATGGCGGTAGTAGCAGTCGGTAGTGCCAAACGTTGGCGTAAACAAAAGCAGACCGAACAGGTAAATCTGCCACGGCGCAGGCAGGCGGCGAGTGAAGAAAACCGCAGTTATCAAACCTGCGAACAGTAGCATAAGTGGCACCGGCTGTGTGATTGGTAGTACCGTTAATGTTTCATAGATGACTGTAAGCGGAAAAGCCGGTTCATGCGCATAATAACTCTGGCCTTGAAATCGGCTGTAGAGGAAGAAATCCCCAAACTTCCACCAGTAAAAGCAGCCGTAAAGAAACAGTGTCAACCCAATCGAGGCAAGCGAGCCTGATAACCACAAACGCTGGCTGACTTGCAAACTCCGCCACTGTGCGACCAGAATCCATAGCAAAGGCAGACCGATGACTATCCCCGACGGATACGTTATTGCCAGCAGCCCGACCGGCAGCGGCAGCCAGCCATAGCGACCATGATGCAGCAGTCTAAACGTCGTGATCGACAAGAGAAGATAGAGAGCATACGGAAACGATGTCAGGAAATAGAACGAACCGGGGTAGAGCAGCAGAGCAATCAGGCTCGTCAGCGCCACTCGCCTATCGAAACGGGCCAGAAGAAGTTGGTATAACAGGACCAGCGCAATTGCAAAGGCGGCCCAGCTTGTCACCAGCATCGCAGCGTTAATGCTCAGTCCGCTCAACGCTATGGTCGATGCAACAATTGGATAGAATGGAAACCAGCCGACATTGCCGCATATGTAGGTACGGTCAAAGCTACAAGGGAACTTGACATAGCCATCGCGAGCAATGGAAAGATAGTGCTGACCATCCCACTGCATAAGGGCGCGTTGCAAACTATAGTATTTCCCTCCACCGGCCATAAACAAACCGAGCATGATACCCAGGTAGATGACAAATACGACCAGCGGCGGGAAAAAACTCTTACTGTGAATCCGGTTCAGTTTCATTAAGTTTACCTCGGCAAACTGTTGAATGAGCGAGAGCAAAAGGACACGAGCAATATGGGACAAGTATATGTCCGTTCTGAAAATGGTCGCATCGCCCGGCACCGTCCCTGACACTCTCGTTGCACTCAAGCGTCTACCAAACCCGGTCTTAACGGCCGGAAAGGGATAAGTATAGCGCATGACAAGACCAAAGTGCACGATAATTATAGGGTTCCGCCACTCTCCTGGGCGCGCTCTTCTATAAAACGCCGTTTTTTCTCCGGATGAATAACTGGGGCGTCCGCGACTGGGACCTCTTTACGACTATTGCAGCGGTACCTGCTGGAAGTATGTAGATCTACGGTCAGTTTCCCTTTTGGAATCCATTTCTGGCCGGAGGGAACACCCTGTTCCATCACCCCGAAGTGGCTGTATTGTCACCGTTCCTAATTCTCTATCTTGCTTTCGGTGCCGTTGTCGGCCTTAAGATTCAGGTGTTCCTGGCATACCTGCTCGGCTTTTGGGGGAGTTTCAGGCTGGGGCGGACCTTGCGAATGTCCGATAGCGCAGCAGTCCTGCTTTCGGCAGCATACTTCGGCTCTGTTCATTTTGCTCTGCATTTTGCCGAGGGGCACATTCCCTTCACACACTTCTGCTTTTTCCCCTGGTTTTTCCATTTTCTTCTGGGCATCGGCACGCTGTACGGGACGGGCCTTTCAATTCGTGATTCTGTCGGTAGCTGTTCTGGGTTGCTTTGGCTTCGATCTGCTTCGCACCCGTTTGCAATCGATGTCGCGTCAGACCGTCAGGATAATCCCCTGGCTGCTGGGAACGATCGTTGTGGTTACCAATCTCCTGTTTGCCTGGCCCATAATGTCCTCCGCCTTTCCGACCACTCCTCATGAAGTACATTGCTCTGACGAATTTCGTCAGGTCGTCGACAAAAAGCCGCAGGCCTATCAAAACTTCCTGGCCAACCGGGGATCGCTGATCTCACCCTGGCTGTCGGCCTGTCATCCAAGTCGCGCTTTGGTCGACGCTGCCAACAACGTCCTGTCTGAGTATTTCTTGTCTGGAAGCGGCACAATCCTCCAGCGACACTTTACCCCCAACCAAATTGACTACAAGATCGATGCAGAATCAAAGGCCGAGTTGGTTATTGGAATGGGTTACGACCGCGGATGGCTGGCTGAGGACGGTCGCGGACTTTTTGAACGGCAGGGACTGATCGCGTTCAAACTCGAGCCGGGGCTTCAGACGGTAGTCCTGAAATACCGCGCACTGTATTTCGCATACGGTCTGGCAATCTCGCTGCTTTTTGTGATCGGCATGGCTCTTCTCGGGCGCCGGCTGTAAGTCCTGCCGGTGCATGTTGTTATTGCCTGAGCTATTGCGGTTGACATTACAGGTGGCTTTGGGTATTGTAGCCGCCTGTCCGGGATTATCCGAGACTTTGGCGACATTTGTAGTGCTCTGTCAGGAGGTGTATTGAAACAGCTACTTGCACTGATTTCAATAGCGGTATTAGCTTTTGGGCCGGTGGCCTTTGGCCAGCCGTCATCATCGTCCGATTCCAGCCAGTTCGCCTGGGACGAACAGTATCGTTACTATGATGAACCGATAGATCCGTCGCAGTATCTGATCCGTCCCGGCGACACGCTCAGCGTGACTTTCATAGGCGCCAAGGTCAGGAAGCTAAGTCTGGTAGTCGATCCGGAAGGGCGCATAATCGACGAAACTGTAGGGGTAATAGACCTATCGGGAAGCACTCTGGCCGACGCTCGAAGCCGCCTTTCGGAGGTACTGGTCGGGTTTTACAATGTCAAACAGATGGCCATTTCGGTTGGCGGACCAAGACGGATGGCCGTGCAGGTCAGCGGTGCCGTCTCTTCACCGGGACTCTATCGGGCTTACAGTTCCCAACGCGTATCTGAAGTCATTGAGCAGGCAGGCGGCATCCTTCCGGGCGGATCGCAGCGAACAATTCGCTTTTCCGGCGGCCCTGTCGATATCGCTGTCGATCTTGATCGTGCCTATTTCATTGGAGACGATAATGCCAACCCCTGTTTGTACGGAGGCTATGCAATCTTTGTCCCGTCGAAAATGGGTCGCATAGTGCAGGTTGCCGGAGAGGTCGTATTTCCGCGCGCTGTCGAGGTTCTGTCCAATGATGGCATAAAGATGATTCTCGCGTTGGCCGGTGGATTGCGCAGCCAGGCGGACACTGCTAAGATCGAAATTATCGGTGGCGACGGAACCAGAAGAAGCCCGGAAGGAGATTTCAGGCCGGGAGACATCGTATGGGTACCTTCCAAGCAGCGAGATTCGCTGGACAACCGATTGTTGGTTTTCGGCGCTGTCCTACACCCCGGGCCCTATCCCATGACACCGGGCACTACCTTGCGTGGCCTGATCGACCGTGCCGGCGGCTTCAAGTCAAATGCTAGTGAGGCGCTGACAACGTTGTTTCGTCGCGCCGACGTTGACGAATGGGGTCGCGTCTCCAACACCCGGTATCCTGTCTCCAGCATTTTCAACGGTAGCGATATTGAGATGACTATGCTGCGTGCCGGAGATTCGATCTTTGTCCCGACAGTTGTCGGTTTCGTTCAGGTCAGGGGCGAAGTACGCAGCCCCGGTCTGTTTCCTCATCAGGAGGCTCAGGACGCTCTGTTCTACATTAATCTTGCTGGCGGATACCTTCCCGCAGCCGACCGAGAGAGAGTATATGTATACAATCGAATATCCCGCATCACCGCGACCTTTTCTCCGGGCGTGCAAATACATGACGGCGACATGTTGATCGTGAACAAACGCGAGGAACTGCGGTGAGCGATCATACCGACGGAAGCAACTTCTATCTTCTGCTTGAGTTGCTGGCGCGAAGAAATCGTCTCATCCTGACGCTGGTACTTCTGCCGACCCTGGCGGCCGCAGTAATTGCCTTTGTCTGGCCGAAATCGTATCAAGCCAGTGCGCTGTTGCTGCCGCCCAAGAATGTGGCTCTGCCGGTTGGAGGCATCGCCAAGCTCGGTGAAGTAGTGTCGGTGGTGGAGGGGCTGGAGTTGCCGGTGATGGTAACTCCCTCGGATGTATATGCCCGCATGCTCCGCAGCCGCACGATAGCGCGGACCATAACGGCCAGATTCAATCTTGCAGATATCTATCGGATCGAAAACGGCTACGAGTTGTACGAAGAATTGATGGACAGGTCAGAATTCCGTGTAACCGATGAAGGATTACTAAGAATATCGGTAATTGATCGGAATCCTGAGCGTGCCGCCGATATTGCCAACGCATTCGTTGAAGAGCTGGACATGATCAACAGGGAAATAGCTCTGGAGCGCGCTCAACGCAATAGAATGTTTATTCAGGGACGTCTCAGTCAAGTGAGCATCGACCTCGATTCAGCGCGATCAGCCTTTCAGACCTTTCAAATGAAGAACAAAGCCGTCAATTTCGATGAGCAAACACGATTGGCAATCGAACAGGCTGGCGAGTTAAAAACGCTCCTGGCCGGCCTCGATATTGAAATCAGCATGGCCAGGCGAAATCTAGGTCAGGGAAACACGACGCTCAAGGAGCTCGAGCTGCGGCGGGAAACGATTCAGCGACAACTCGATCGACTGGAAACGGTCAATGCCGATAGTTCATTTTTCTCGCTGCCCATCGCTGCCATACCTGCACTAAGAGGAGAATATCAGATTCTGTACAGTCGGGTGCGGGTGGCGCAGACGCTGCATGGCATACTGCTGGAGCAGTATGAGCAGGCAAAGATTCAGGAGAGCGAAGACATGCCGACACTCTCGGTGCTCGACCGAGCTACTCCACCGGAGATTCGCTACTCACCCAAACGGACACTCATTGTCGGCGGCACATTCGGTATATCCCTCTTGTTCGCCATCTTCTTGGCCGCATTCCTTGAGTATGTAGCCCGACTGAAAGCGACCAATGCACGGGATTATGAAAGACTGGAAACATTTGCCTCCGCATTTTTGGGCTGGCTGCCCGGAGTAGGCCGCACCTCGGGAGCAAAGCGATAGTATGGCCACGACTATCAACACAGAATAGATAGGTCGCGGCTGACGAAACACAAGGTAGGAGAGCACAGATAATATGGCTACATCGTCTATCGCAACCTCGGCAACGATCGGTTCGGAAGTTCGACTCGGCGAGTTTTGCTGTGTGGGCAACAATGTTACCATCGGCAACGGTTGCTGTCTCGGTCATCACGTGGTAATCCACGACGACACAGTAATAGGGACCAACGTGCGAATAGATGATGGAGCCGTTATCGGTAAGAGACCGATGAGAGCAGCCAACAGCGCTGTCACGAAAGATCAGGAAATGCCGCCTTGCAGGATCGGAGATAACTGCATTATCGGTACCAATGTTGTCATCTATTGCGGCACCGAGATCGGCAACAAGGTCATGATAGCCGACCTGGCAACTGTACGCGAGAGCGTCACTATCGGCGCCTTTACCATTGTCGGTCGCGGCGTAGCTATCGAGAACTTCTGCTCAATTGGCAAGTATGTTAAGCTAGAAACCAACGTGTACATAACTGCGTATTCCGAAGTAGAAGATCGCGTGTTTGTAGCTCCCTGTGTTGCTACATCGAACGACAATTATGTCGGTCGTACCGAGGAGCGATTCAAATACTTCAAGGGTGCGGTGCTTCGCAAAGGCGCTCGTATCGGCGTACATGCCACTATCCTGCCCGGAAAAACGATTGAGGAAGACGCCCTTGTCGCGGCCTCGGCATTGGTAACAACCGACGTGCCCTCCAAAAAAATTGTTGCCGGCATCCCTGCCAAAGTATTGCGCGACGTGCCCAGTGATCAGCTTCTGGAAAACCAGGGCTGGAAGGATGAGGAGTAGGCTTGTGGCTGTCCCATTGCTTGATCTTGCCAGACAGTACGCTGCCCTCAAAGATGATATGGACGCGGCGGTGTTTCGCGTATTGGAACACAACGCCTTTATCTTAGGGCCTGAAGTCAAGGAACTGGAAGCTGCAATCGCAACGCTCTGTAGTGTCGATCACGGCATTGGAGTCGCCTCTGGAACCGACGCTCTCCTGATCGCTTTGCGGGCCGCCGGAGTTGCGCCGGGTGACGAGGTCATCACAACCGACTTTTCCTTTTTTGCGACCGCAGGTGTAATCTCGCGGCTTGGGGCTAAGCCGGTCTTTGTCGATATCGAGCCGGATACGTATAACATCGATTCCACACAGATCGAAGCGGTCATAACCGAACGCACGAAGGCGATCGTTCCTGTCCACCTGTTTGGGCAGGTGGCCGATATGGATCCAATTATGCAGATCGCGGCGAAACATAAGTTGCAGGTGATCGAAGATGCCGCACAAGCTATCGGAGCCGAGTACAAGGGAGCTCCCGCAGGGTCGATTGGTGATTACGGCTGTTTCTCGTTCTATCCCTCCAAGAATCTCGGCGCTGGTGGCGACGGCGGCATGATCGTAACAAAGTCCGAGGAAAATGCTCAAAGATGTCGGATGCTCCGAGCGCATGGCGAGAACCCCAAGTATTATCATAAGGTCGTCGGTTACAACTCCCGACTCGCTACTTTGCAGGCGGCCATCCTCCTGGTCAAACTACCGCATCTGAAAGACTGGTCGAACGAGAGGATCGAACATGCCCTGCGGTACAATCAGGCCTTTGATGGCTGTGCCGACCTGCGGACTCCTGTCCAAAAGGAGTATTCGACTTTTCATATCTACAATCAGTACACGATAGCTACTACCGAGCGCGAGGCTGTTATCGAGTCGCTAAAGAAAGCTGAAATCGGACATTGCATCTACTACCCGCTACCGTTTCACCGGCAGGAGTGCTTCGCATCGCTTGGACATAAGACTGATGATTTTCCGCATTCGAACCGCGCTGCCGATCAGGTTCTCTCGATCCCGATCTACCCGGAACTTACCGAGGCCGAGCAGAACACAGTCATTGATCTATTGAAGCGCGTGCTGTCTTAAGCCTCAACAATGGTTCTGCCCATGTGCATACTTTCTGTCGTTGGGCCGCTGCTCGACAGACGAGGGGCCAGTACGATTGGGTTAAATCTTCCTAATATGAGAGCGTAGTGTCTCAACATCGTATAGTCATTCTTGGATATGCCGACTCTGTACATGTGCGTCGGTGGGCGCACGGCATGTGTTCACGTGGCTTTGCGATGAAGGTGGTTTCGCTGGGCGGTTCGTCGATAGACGGAATTGATACTACCATTATTCCTCGGCGAAGTCGGATCAGGTACTTGATGCTTGCGTCACAGGCGCGTCGGGAAGCGATGGCATTTTCGCCCAACCTGGTCCACGCTCATTCGGCGGCGGGATATGGATGGTGGGCATTGCGGAGTCGGTTCAGTCCAACTTTGGTTTCTGTCTGGGGAACTGATATCATGAGCCTTCCGTCCAATCCGATTGGTAGGTCTATTGTCAGGCGAGCGGTTTCAGGTGCGAATTGGGTTAGCGCAACCAGCGCCGCTCTCAAGCGAGTTGCTTTGGATGTGGCGCCGGAGGTGAAGGACAGGATCAGCGTTATTCCGTTTGGTGTCGTTGTTCCGGATCGAGCCGAACCTCTTCCGCCGGGGCCTGTGCGCCTTTGTTATGCCAAGGGGCACGCACCAGTTTATGGTCCGGATGTGCTCTTGCACGCTCTTGTTCTTGCGGCCCAAGATCTGCCGGACATCAGTCTGACCATGGCGGGGTCGGGAGAGATGACATTGCAACTCAGGCAACAAGTGAGCGAATCAGGGCTGGATAACCGCGTCAGATTCGCAGGGTTCGTTCCTCATGATGACATATACGATTTCATCAGGCAGCATCACATTATGGTCATGCCATCACGTCGCGAAGGATTCGGGGTTGCGGCGCTGGAGGCGATGGCCTGTGCTCGTCCGGTGATTGCAAGCGATGTCGGCGGAATCCCCGAACTGGTCGATCATGGGCGCAATGGCATACTGGTAGAACCTGACAATGTTGATGCATTAGCGAGAGCGATTGTTGAGCTTGTAAGTGGCCCGGATCTGATGTCCAGGATGGGTCAGGCGGGCTACGAAGTTGTGAAGGAACGGTATGACTGGGAAAGATCGCTTGACATGATGGCTGAGCTTTACGAGAGATTGATATATGAATCGCGATAAAATTAGGACGAGCGTCCCGCGTGTGCGAGTGCGTTGAGGCCACAGTTGGAGAGCATCGGCGTTAGCTGTTACTGATCGAAATCCTTGCCATTAGGCTGGCTATAGACTATCGTCAAAGTATGCCGGCCAATTTGCCGCCTCAGTACTATGATCTTGAGCGCGAATTCCGCGCCGAAAAGGACCTGCGGGAAAAGTTGCGTATGGCCCAGGAGCTTCTTCGTATGATGCCCAAGCACAAGGGGACCGACAAGCTCCAGGCCGAAATGAAATCCAAGATTGCCAAGCTCAAGAAGCAGATAAGCGGTGGCGATACCAAGCATGGTGCCCGGCAGTCGGTCAGCCACGATCACATCGAGCGTGAAGGAGCCGCACAGGTAGTTCTTATCGGCCCGCCGAATTCCGGAAAGTCCTCTCTTATTGATGCCCTGACCCATGCCCGGCCCTTGATCGCTGATTATCCTTACACTACGCGCGAGCCTATGGCCGGGATGATGCTTTTCGAGACGGTGCAGATTGAGTTGATCGACACGCCGCCGATTTCGCCGGAGTCGTTCGAGGGATATCTTGCGTCGCTAGTGCGTAACGCCGACCTGACTGTGGTGGTGTGTGATCTTGCCGTCGACACGGTGGTAGCCGACGTGCAGCTTTCATTTCAAAAACTCGAAGAGAAACGCGTGCTGTTGCGGCCCGATCTCTCTGAACAGCCGGACGATCCGCGCTATTGTGCCCGGCCGACGCTCTTGTGTGCGCATAAGGAGTACGACGATGAAAGCGGCCAGCGTCAAAAGCAGCTTGCCGCTGCTTTTCCCGATTACTCGATTGTGGCCACTTCGATTCTGGACGACGACAGTATGAATCAGTTCAAAAGAGCCGTGTTTTTGGCCTTGAAGATAATCCGTGTTTACACAAAGCCGGTCGGCAAGGAAACGGATTTCACGAACCCGGTAATTCTTCCCATTGGCGGCACAGTTGAACAGGCTGCTGTGGAATTGCATAAGGATTTCGCGAGCAAGCTGAAATTCGCGAAACTGTGGGGGCAGGGTAAATTCGATGGGCAGCGAGTAAACAGGGACTTTGTTCTCAGTGACGGCGACATCGTAGAGTTTCACATATGAGCATCGGCGGAAGGCTTGTCACCCACAAAGCCAGTAGTTGGTACCGGGGGAACTTACGACCCTCCGTCGTTACCACGAAAGCGGTAACTCATCAGACGAATGTTCAAAGGCCTTGAATGTGAGGGATGGGTACCTGCTTTGCAGGTACTACTGGATGCAGGATGGTTTCTTTGATGTCAAGGGGGTCGACCGGGAGGTCTGCCGCCCACAAGAACGTTAAGTGATGGGGCTGTTCTCGGGCTTGCGCGGCGTGACCATAATTGATTTTTCGCGCTCGACTGTTACCAGACCGGGCTTGGCCTTACGCGGTTTGCGAACGTATTTTCGCTGAGTATAGATAATCGGTACCAGTGAGTCGTTTCGCGCCTTGCTATGCCACGCTGCGACTGCTGCGGTTTCCTCGATTTCAGCTTTGGTCGGTTCAAACGATTTGTTGGGAAACTTGAGGACTACGTGCGATCCCGGACATTGCTGTGCATGGAACCAGAGTTCGTACGGGCGCGCAAAGTCGAATGTTGTGCGGTCGTTGTCGCTCCCGTCGCGTCCTACATATATGCGAGCGCCGGTCGAGAGCAGATGCTCTCGATAGGGGAGGCGCACCTGTTCGCCGCCGCTGGTTCTGTTGTTCGGCAGCAGGGCTTCGAGGTCTTGCTCATATTGTTTTGAGGCAGACTCAAAGTCGGATTCGAGGGCCTGGGCTATGGTGTTCAACGATGCAATCTCTGTGCGGGTGATTTCCAGTCGTCGCCTGAGTATCTCTCGACCCTGTCGTCCTTTGCGGTGTTTCTTGAAGTAGGAGTCGACATTTTGCCGGGGTGTCAGTTTGGGCTCGAGGGGGATTGTCAGTTTCTGCTGTGGATCGGTGTATACGTCGTCGACGACGATTTGAGGCATGCCCGTCTTTACCTGATCGAAGTTAATCTGTAGTAGTTCGCCAAGTTTCTTGAAATGCTCAAAGTCTGAGACAGTTTTCAGATCGCTTTCGATTGCAGAGAGTCGACGGCTCAGACTCCGCAGTTTGCGCTTGACGGCGTCTCGAAGCAACTTCTTTCGATCGATTTGCACCGTTTGTGACTGTCGCCTTGTAACCATCGCCTGTATGGCAAGCGAGAGGTTTTTGTATTTTTCGGGTGTCGTTTCTTCGGTTGTCAGTTTGAACGGGTAGACTTCAATTCCCGTATAGGTGGGATACAGATAGGCCGCGCTGGAGGCGAGGAACTGTTCGGCCATGCGAGCGATCTGCCCGGTGAGACTATTCATTGGAGACATGTCCGCATTTGCTGAATGGCCCCGGCTCTCATCGGCGCGAGCAATTGCCTCGCGTGCCATTGTCCGGTTGAAACCGGCGACCTGTTTTTCGATGAAAGTCGTGATCGACAAATTACCAGTCTCTATCAGTGTTCGCTGCAACGGTTCAAGGCTTCCCGTGTCGGATAGCAGGGGGCTCAGGCGGTCGGAGGC
>JBHHVC010000039.1:0-17229 GCA_046754125.1 Candidatus Zixiibacteriota bacterium | reverse complement strand
AATGAATATCATGTTGGCAACGGTGCTCGAGCGCACGCGCGAAATAGGGGTCAGACGGGCAGTGGGAGCACGACAGGTTGACATAATGCGACAATTCCTGGTAGAGGCTGTGTCGATTTGTCTTGTCGGATGTTTGATAGGTATGGCCATCGGCCTGACCCTGGCGCGAGCTATAGCCTTCTATGCCAACTGGCCAACGATTGTCTCCGCCTATTCCATCATTCTTGCTGTTGGTGTGTCGACCACTGTTGGAATCGTCTTCGGCCTTTACCCGGCTCGAAAGGCGGCTCGTCAAGACGTAATCGAGGCTCTCAGGTATGAATAACCTGCCAGCCGGTGCGAGACAGCGTTGTCCGCATTCCAATATGGCTGAGCGCCGCTGACATCAATTGTTTAGGAGGATGAATCCGATGAGCACCATACGATTCTCCGGTTTTGGCGTCAAGCCATACTGCTGTCTGGTAGTTGTTACTATGATTGGGCTGTTTTCGGGAGCGGCTTATGGTCTGGAACTAACGCTCCAGCAGGCGATTGAGATGGCCACTACTCATACCAGTCGGGCACGAATAATTCGGGGTGATCTCGAGGTGGCACAGCAGAAATACTTCTCGGAAAGAATCAATTTTGTTCTACCGTCCATATCGATTAATGGGTCCTTGCCTGCTTTCAGTGCGGACGAGGCTTATCGGCTGTACGGTGGGCTGAGGCAGAAAACGACTATAAAACAGACAGATTTGGACTTCAGGTCGAATATCCAGTTGGAGCAGTCGCTGATTACCGGCGGCAGGTTTACGGCCCGCGCCAACCTTTTCAGAAACAGGAGCGAATACCCGCTTTGGGATTCGCTTAGTCTGACGGTGGACCAAACAACCCGTCAGGGGTTCTACGAATTGGAATTTGAACAGCCGCTGCTGCGTCCATCTAATGAGAAACACGAGCTGCACAACAAACGCGATGATCTCGCATTAGCGCGGATTGACAAGCAGGAGCAGGTCGCTGAAGTGCAGAAGGAGGTGGTGGAGGCGTACGTCGGAACGATATTAGCGAAGCTGACCTCGCAGATTGCGCAGCGGAATCTAGAATCGGCTCGATTGAGGTTCGAAATAGACTCAGTCCAGATGCAAGATGGCGTAATCAGCGAGGAGGAATTGCTAACGTCGCATTCCGACCTTCTTGATGCAGAATTGGACGAGTTTGAGGCGGCAAACAAGCAGGGGCAGCAGGACCGCGAGCTCGCTCTCCTTCTAGATGTCGGTGCCGCCGAGGAGATTCTCCCTGCCGATCCGGATGTCCCTGAGCCATTGTCGCCCTCAGAAAGGACAGGCCTTATCGGACGATGGGAAGAAAGTGCGATGATAATGAAGGCACAGGTCAAATATGACAAAGAAAAAAGGACCGCCGACTTTGCGGCGTCTGGTCACGGCCTCAGTGGAGATTTGCGAGCCAGCTATTCCCTCGGTCGAGGGTCGGTCAAGACGACCGGCGAGGCAGACGATGAAATCAAAACTAACAGTTGGGGGCTTTCACTAAACTTTACTTATCCCCTCTGGGATGGTGGCTCGTCAGGCGCAGTGGTGAAGGCGTCATATCTCAAGGCTGAAAAGTCGCTACTGGAACTGGAACGCGCCAAGCGTACAGCTCAATATGAGATTGCCGACCTGGTTAGTCGTATGGATGTTGGTCATCGCAAGATTGGCCTGCTAAAGAAACAGATCGACATAGCCTTGGACAGGCTCGATATCGCCAAGTTCCGTTTCGATGACGGCCAAATATCTCGTATCGCTCTGCTTGATGCCGAGGTGGATCATCTTAAGTCCCGTCGTGATTTCCTCGAGGAACTGGAAAAGTATTACCTTGACTCTCTGTCACTGGATGCGATGTTTGCCAATTGATGGCTACCCGCATTGTTATCCGAACGCCCAATCATCTGGGTGACTGCGTCATGGCTCTCCCGATGGTCAACGAAGTCAGGGAGGCCTACCCGGATTCTCATATAACGTTGCTCGTTCCGAGCAATTTAGGCGACTTATGGGCAGGAAATCCGGCAATCGACGAAATACTGGCTGTTCCCGCTGAACATATACACGGGCTTCTAAGTGTTGTCAAAATAAAGGAGCTGCTCACAAACCAATGTTATGATATTGGCTACATTCTGCCTCCGTCCTTTGGGGCAGCGGCATCGTTTAAGCTGGCCGGTATAAGAGAGCGCATTGGGTATGTTGCGGACGGTAGGCGCCTGCTCCTGACTCGACCACTGCCTCTTCCAACACCCCTGAATGCGCATCATCGATGCGAATTGTACTTCAACCTGCTTCGTCGGGGAGCAGAAGTCGATTTGCCACTGAGTGAACCACGATTATATATGAGTGATTCGGATCGAGCGAGGGCGACCCAACTTCTCGCCGATTTCGATCTTTCGGACCTCGACCAATACGTGGTTGTGGCATTTCGCGCGGTGGCTCAGTCCCGTCGCTGGGGAATTGACAACTACGGGCAGTTGGCCAAGTGGATTGTGGGAAATCATCGATTGAGTGTTCTCCTGGTAGGAAGCAGCGATGATCGGACGGAAGGCGAGCGTCTGGTTGATCTTGCGGGTGGCACATCGGTTGTGAATCTGGCAGGGAAAACGTCGCTGAGGGAGCTGGCCGCAATACTGGCCGGTGCGCAACTGTTTGTTGGCAATGATTCAGGTCCGGCTCATCTGGCTGCGGCAGTCGGCACGCCCATTGTCGTTTTGTCCGGCGCCGATGACCCGGGGTCTACTTCGCCGATATCGAAAAGTATGAGATTGCTGCGCCTTGATTCGCTCGATTGTCTGGCCTGCGTTAAGAACAAATGCCCATTGAAAGGGGACGAACAGATGCAGTGCATGGCTGGCATCTCGGTGGAAATGGTAACACGAGAAGTTGAGCGAGTGCTTGCGGCGGAGCTTTAAACCTGCTCCAATGGCGTGAACTTTCCATCTACTTGGAGATCTTGTGACAATCTGATGACGGGCTGTCCGGCTGGGAGGAGACTAATCCGCTCCGGCGCAGAAGTTGCGTTTTGTAAGATATTGCTTGACAGAAGAATAGCAAATCGGTATGCTTCATGTGGCAGAATGTGCGTTTTGGCGGGTTTGTGCCTGTCTCGCGTGCGGTTCTCTAATAATCAATCGACGTAGGGGACCTGAAGACAATAACTTGGAGTTTTCCAAGCGTAGATTTCCATAGGGATTTTATTTTAGGAGGCGGATAATGCGAACCACAAAGCTAGGCGTTTTGTTGATGCTGCTGGCAATAGTTTGTGCGTGTTACCTGTCCGCACCTGTTTTTTCGGCTGAAACCGACGAACATCCGTGGGATGCGGACGGCAACGGTGGTGGCGACGGCAACGACTCTGACACTACTATTGTTGGCGACGATGACGAAGTCATTCGGATAGTGCTGCCGGACGACCCTCCGCCTGGAGGCAATCCGTTGATGGACATGTTGTTCCAGACATCGTACTCTTTCGCAAAGTGGCTCATGGGACACAGCAGTTCCATCAGTTCGGCCGTTGGTGCCGAGACGGTACATAGTAGCGGCAGCGGTTATAGTGAAGCCGGCAATCAGGCGCGATAGGTAGTTCGAACCACAAACGAGAGTAATCAAGCGATGAATCTTTCCTCACCGGAGATCGCTTTTGACAAAAGACTGCTTACGATAGAAGAGCAGTTTCGTCAACGGAAATACGCCCAAGGGGTCCGAGATCTGAAAGAGCTTGGCCAACAGGGGTTTGCCGCCGTTGGTCATGATCACGGGCTGCATCTACTACTTCAGGCCGACGGGGGTTATTTTGAAGGTAACTACAAGGCCTCAATAGAGGCGGGGCTGGAAGCAGCCCGCTTGTTCGCAGCCTCGCCCTTCAATCGGCGATACGGTCGCGTCCAGCTTGTTCTGTCAAAGTCGTATTCAGCAATAGGTGACCTCAAGAACGCCGAAATCCGTGCCCGAGATGCGCTTTCGGCTTTTCGTAGGTGTAGTGATGCTGTAGGCCAGGTTGACCCTCTCAATGAACTCGCACGAATCTCATTTATCCGCTGCGATTACGCATCTTCTGTCGAGTTCCTCGAAGAAGCTCTCGGTCGCATCACCAACGACCCTCGTAGGATAGCCCAATTCTCCGGCAACGTTGGGAGAATTCGTATCCAGACGGGCCAGTGGGGGCAGGCTGAGAAAGACATCAGGTTAGCCCTCGACTATGCCGAACAAAACGGCCAGGAAATGTCGCAGGTCATTAACCTGCTTTCGCTGGGCTACTTGCAGATGAAGCAGCGCAGGTTTATCCTGTCATCACGTTCCCTTGACAGGGCCCTAGAGATTATTTCGCGGTTGGATCTCAAACGAGAGAAGATCATCTACCTGGAATATGCCGGAGAGTTGGCCTATGAAAAAGGTGACTTTTTCCGGGCGAAGGCCATTCTCGGAGATGCATACCAGCAAGGTGTCATGCTTGCCCCCGACTCTGCCCTTGTGACGCAGTCGGGCAGACGTCTGGCAGAGGCGGAACTGGCCATGGACAACGTTGCCGAGGCGATGAAATACGGGCAGAAGGCGCTTGAGTTGTCGCTGGCCCTTGGTGAGCGGGCCGAGATAGGAATGGCACACCGTGTTATAGCCACTGTTTTTGCCGCACGCGGTGAGTTTGGCGATGCCATCTCCCATGCCCGTCAGGCCCTTGAGCTACTTCGGCCCGTGGGCGATCCTCTCGAGATCGCGAGAACTCTTCTGGCCTTGGCGGGAATTAAGGTGGAAGCAGACTCATCGAAGCACGAAGCGATCCGAGCTGCCTTTGAAGAAGCCAGCCGGATATTCAAAAAGCTCAAACTCGACTATTGGCTTGCTGAAACCGATTATCGAGCCGCCGTGTTTGCCTGCAGGCGGGGAGACCTATCCACAGGATTCAAGAGGCTGAACCGGGCTGAAAAGATCTTCTCGACTCTTGGAGAAAAAGCACGGTTGCGCGCTGCGCACAAGTTTCTCAGTTCGCTTTCGGATCAAGCTGTGGCACTATCTATTTCACAGGGAAACGAGTACAAGATTTTCGGAAATCTAATAACTCCAGTTGAGTATACCAGTATCAAATCCAGTCGACTGGAGGATGTCCTGGGTGTCCTTACGTCCCGCACCGGGAGCGATCGTGCCATAGTTTTTGTGCCTGACAGCAAATCCAAGAGGATTATTGCGTCCAGCCAAATCGCGGAAGAACAGCGGACTGCGTTTGCCGACGTATTCTGTCGTTTGCTGGGTCAGGAGTTTTCCAAAACACGACCTACTCTCCTGCTGGACTGTCGCCGCGACCCATTTGTTGGTGAGTTGCTGCCCGGCGTTGCATCGACTGTTTCCAGCGTAATAGTTGTCCCATTTACGACCAGCGACGGTATGGCATGTTACCTGTACTTGGATCGGCTGTGTCATAACGGCGGGCTTAAGCCTTACATACAGCAGGAACTCAACTTCGCTGTCGGGTTTTCCGATCTCATTGCGTTCAAGTGGGCGGAAATGCAGAGGATTCGTTTGGAGGAAGACAACCTTCGACTCAAGAAGCAACTGATGGAAAAATCGGCATTTCCCAACATTGTGACCGCTAACCGGGAGATGCTTCGGTTGTTGGATCAGGTGCGGCAGGTACTGAATGCCTCCATTTCTATCTCCATTGAGGGTGAGACAGGATGTGGCAAGGACTTGTTGGCCCAGGCTATTCATTACAACTCGAACAGGCGCGCCAAACGTTTCATCTCGGTAAACTGTGCCGCACTGCCTGAGACTTTGCTTGAGTCAGAGTTGTTCGGCTACAAGCGCGGTGCCTTCACCGGGGCAGATAAAGACAAGACAGGGCTCTTCGAGGAAGCTGATGGCGGAACGTTTTTCCTCGACGAGATCGCCGACATGCCACTGACAATCCAGGCAAAAATCCTCCGTGTCCTCGAATCTAAAGAGATTGTACGTCTTGGAGAAACGACGCCCCGAACAGTAGACGTTCGCATTCTGTCGGCGACCAATAAGGTACTAAAAGATGAGATGTCAGATGGGCGGTTCCGCCAGGACCTGTACTATCGCTTGACGGCTCTTAGTTTCACCTTGCCTCCGTTGCGAAGCCGAAGAGAGGACATTCCTCTGCTGGTCTCGCGGTTCCTTGAAGATTCCGACAAACGGGTGGCGCCCGAAACGATGAAGCGTCTGGTTGCGTATGACTGGCCCGGTAATATTCGCGAGCTACAGAACGAAGTGATGAAGATCGTATTACTGGCCGGTGATGAGGAAGTGATTGAACCGGAAGTACTATCAGCGCGTGTCTCAGGCGATGGGAATGGCGATGCTGTGCGGGGGAACGGCGAGTTGTCGGATAACATGGTTTTCGACAGGGAACACGGATTGTACGATTATCTTGCCGCTCACGAACGCCGTTTTATTGTGCGTGCTTTGAAGGAGAAGGATGGCGTCAAGAAACATGCCGCAGCTATTCTAAATATCCCGGAGTCGACCCTTCGCCTGAAAATCAAGCAGTACAGCATCGATCTGAAGAATCTGGGCTCATACTGATTCTTACTCTTTCGGCCTTCCCCGCATCACATTTTGACCGCGAGCATCACCGTGTAAAACTGGTTAGCTGCATAGTCCGATCTTGGGTCCCGCACTCGACGACACCGAACAAAGTAACAAAGTAACTCCCTTGACGAATTGTCATAGGCTGGATATACTATTGCGTGCATAACACGCGTTACCTTACGACCTTTCGCGGTGACCCGCACTTCAATATGGCCGTTGATGAGTGGCTTTTTTCTAAGGCGATTGAGCTGCGGGGGTCAATCTGGCTGCGTCTGTATACCTGGGAGCAGGGATGCATCACTTTCGGCTTCAATCAGAGAACAGAAACGGCTATAGATCATAGCCTTCTCGGCAACACGCCGTTGATTCGCCGGATTACCGGCGGGCGGGCGTTGTACCACGATTCTTCCGAACTGACATATGCAGTTGCTGCAAACGTAGAGAGCAAGAACCACCCACTGTGTTCGGCCGGGCAATCCCGGGTCTCATCCGTGCTTGCCAAGTCCCTTTCAGCATTTTTGTCAAAGTTGGAAATAGAAACAGAATATGTTCGCTGTCCGGACCGCAGGCATGCACACAGGGATTACTTCCACAAAGCGCCCTGTTTTGACTCGACCTCGCAATACGAGATTAAGGGTTCGTCCGGAAAAATCGTGGCCTCGGCTCGCCGTCACCTTGGAACGGCATTTCTGCAGCATGGATCCATTAAGCTCAATGGAGTTGCCTCCCATCCGGCGCTGAGACTGCCGGATAACCCTTTGCATGTCCCGGAGCCACTTGGGCAATCCGAGTTTGGTCGGTTGAGCGATACGTTCAGACAAGTCTTCGAGGAGGCATTGTACCTTGATATCCTCCCCATTGAATTGATTGACAAAGACTTAAACGAATTGAACGATCGAGCTACCGAAGTACGAAAAAAAGCTATTATGAAGCGCGAAAATATTAAACAAATGACGTCTCTTACAAGTCCTTAATACGATGCCATTTGAATTCGTAAGCGGAAAAAACCGCTTGACTTCGGCCGCGCTGAGCAGCTTAATTGCCGGTCTGTGAATGTGGAAAACGGTTCCGGCTCTTGCCGCTAACGCCAAGCGACAAACCGGAAACTGAGTAGATAGAGGTTGGTTGGGCAGCGATGCGATCCTCACACCATTTGCTGCTGAAGTAAAGTATATATTGGTAAAGAGGCGTCGGTCGGTGTGCGTAACTTTCGGCACGAATTGTACCGAAGTGACGATAGCGAAGAATGTGCCAAGGAGGACAACGGTGATGGTAGGACGTGGCAGGCGAATCGTAATGTGGACAGTGGCAGGGGTGTTAGCTTCGTGTCTGTTGCCATTGACGATGTTTGCGGCGACCACCGGGCAGGTCAAGGGTCAACTTATCGACAAAAAGACCAAGGAGCCGGTGGTAGGTGCGTCTGTTCAGGTGCTCGGAACCCAACTTGGTGGAATGACAGATTTTGACGGCAAGTACATCATCACCCGGGTGGACCCTGGCACCTACGCGGTGAGAATCACGCATCTCGAGTATAATACGGTCGAAGTTGCTGATGTGAACGTAACGACTGACCATACTGTGGAAGTAAACCAGAGTCTGGAAAAAAAGGTCACCGACCTTGGCAAGACAATTAAAGTCACAGCCGAGCATAACATCATTGACAAATTTGTAACCGACAACCGGCAAGTCATCTCCCGGGAAACAATAGACCGGCAGCCCGTAACGACCGTAGACAAACTTCTCAGCCAGGTTGCGGGAGTTGTCACCGGAGCCGAAGGCGAGGTATTCATTCGCGGCGGCAGAGCTGGTGAAGTGGCGTACATCGTGGACGGCGTTCCGATTGGTGATCCACTTGGCGGGCTGGGTGAAGCGGGAGCCAATCTTTCGTTGGTGTCAGGCTCGATCCAGGAGTTCACCGTTATCAAGGACGGCTTTGATCCGGAGTACGGCAATGCCCTGTCCGGAATCATCAAGGTTCGTACAGCGACCGGCAACAAAGAAAACACCAACATAAACATTCAGTACCAAACGGATGACTTTGGCACCGAGGACCTGAACACCTATTCTCGAAATAACGACTTCGTACGGTTTTCGATATCCGGCCCCGACCCGATATTCAAGAGCAAGGTGCTTCCCGCTCTTGGGCTGCATTTCTTGGAAGACAAAGAGTTCACATACTATTTCTATGCAGAAATGGACAAGAGCGATGGTTTTTACCAGTACACTCGCTTCGACTCACCCGCTACCCGCCGTAGCGAAAAGTCTTTCAGTCTCTTGGGTTTGAACTTGCCTGAACGCACGGACAACCGTTATTACTACGTAGCTAATGTGAAGTTTCGTCCTCGGCAAAACATGAAGTTCGTTTTGTCGTACAAGAATCGACAGGTGAACCGGACCTTATTTGACTGGCAGTATCGTTTCTCGTCACAGACTGCGCCTGTAAGAACAGATCGTTGGCAGTCGCTGTCGCTCGAAATCTCCCAGGCGGTCCGTCGCAATCTCAACTACGAGGCGATTTTCTCGATTTCGGAGACGGGCGTTGATCTGTTGCCCGGTGACCCAAACAATCCCGGACATGGTCTGGACCCGCACGATTTTCGACTCAGCAGCGAGTGGGAGAGTTTTACCGATCGAAACGGCAATGGTGTGTACGATGCTCCTGAACCGGTGTTCAACATCTTTCCGGACACGGTCGCATATGGAACCGGCTATGCCGGACCTTTGTGGACATTCGGCGAATTCCAGGTGGATCAGAATACACAGGGGGCAACGCAGGATTTTGTACCGTTCCAGTTCAATGATAATGGATATTCTGATTTCCTTGAAGGTGAGGGCTACATAGACTTAAACGGCAACGGTATTTGGGACCAGGGAGATTTCCTGCAGGATAAGAACGGCAACGGCCTGCTTGATCAGGACCGTATTTCTCCAGTCAAACTGCCGGTAGCGGAACCGTTCGTTGACGGCGACTCCATCATAGGTGAACCATTCAGAGACGTCAACGGCAATGATATCTATGAAGCCGGCGTTGATATCTTTATCAAATCAACTGGACCCGACAACATGGACTTCAATCACAACGGACAGTACGATGGTCCCCCGACCTTGCTCGCTTTCCAATGGGAGCCGGGGATTCCGTTTGAAGATCGAAACGGCAATGGCATCTTTGATATGCCAAATAACCAGTATGATCCGGGTGAGCAATTCCTTGATATCAATGGCAACAGCGTTTGGGATGGCGGCGGGAGTGCTGCTTTTCTCAATCCCGGAAGCTACGACGAGGATGCCACCTGGCATTTTCGCAATACCAAGACCATGCGTGGGGAGTTGAAGTTATTCTGGCAGCTTGGCGCTCACGAACTTAAGGGCGGTGTTGCGATTGACAAGAATGATTTCTCTTTCCAGGAGATTACCAAGCCGTACTTAGAGTATACCGGCCGATTTGACGGCGGTCCCTTCCCAGACAGGGGTGCATTTCGCGATATGTGGCAGTATGATCCCTGGGGTGGTCAGGTTTACTTCCGTGACAAGCTCGAATATGGTTCAATGATTGCGTCCCTGGGATTCAGATGGGACTTTTTCATCCAGGACAAGAATGACCTTATCGACATTGCTCGCAACGATGATCTTGGTTCCGGAGTGATTCTTGGCGATCGCCAGAAGTTCTCCCCTCGTATCGGCTTTTCTTACCCAATCTCGGATAAAGCAAAGGTGCATTTCAATTACGGTCACTTCTTCCAGCTGCCTGCGTTTACTCGCATGTTCAGGAGAAACACCACTTCGGTCAACGAGGATGCAATCATTGGCAACTATAACCTTGATTACGAGAAGACGATCCAGTATTCGTTTGGCGTGAAGTATGCCATGAGCGACAATTACTCGGTCGATTTTTCAGGCTACTTTAAGGATGAATTCGACAAAATAAACAGCCAGAGCGTCCGCGTTGGCGGATTGACCCGGCAGCAATTTCGCAATAGTGATTATGGTCGCAGTCGTGGAGTCGAAGTCCAACTCGAAAAGCGGGGTGGAGGCTACGTTAACGGCCTGATAACATATACCTATGCATTTGCGTTTGGCAAAGCCTCTCAGAGTAATGAGGACTATCAAACAGACTTCCAGATTTCCCGGGAACCGTTGTCGGAAGCGCCTCTGGATAACGATATTCGTCACAGGCTGACTGCCAGCGTGCAGGTAGCCGTTCCCAGCACTGTAAAGCCCCGCCTGTTCGGATTGCCAATTCCCAACGGATGGTCAGCCTCTGTGATTACCGTCATCGAGAGTGGTGAGCCATTCACGCCCAGCAAAGATTTTCCCGGCATTTCGACTCGGATAGGTGAGGACATACAGAGAAACTCATTACGATTGCCGGCCACTATTAACTTCGATGTGAGAGTGTCAAAAGATTTCGAACTTGTCGGTATGGACTACCGGATGATCTTCTGGGTTGAAAACCTGTTCGATAATCGGAATGTTAAGTCCGTGTTTCCTGGTACAGGTAGGGCTGACACTCAGCAGAATCAGGCCCAGACTGACGGAAGTCGTGTGATTCTTGGTGGAACGCCCTTCGACAGCAATCCGGCAAACTGGGACTTTGGACGACAGATCCGACTTGGAGTTGAAGTTAATCTATAACTGGCATATGAGACGATTAGACAGGTACTATCAGGTATTACCAGCGCGTGAGGCAAAAGATATGGCATTAAATAACGAACAAATCGATCGCGATTGCGCCCCAGCAGGGTTTCGATACCTCTTTCTGCCGGGAATACTGGCCCTTTTTCTATTGCTGTGGGCAGCGCCTGCACAGGTACATGCTCAGGCTAAGGTCGGCACTACCGGAGCACAGTTTCTCGAACTCGGCGTATCGGCCCGGGCGATGGGTATGGCCGAAGCATTCACTTCTGTAGCCGACGATATCACGGCCGTGTACTATAATCCGGCTGGTCTCACGTCGTTGTACAGTCGGGAAGCGGTTGCAACCTATATCAGCCTGCCGGCGGGCATCAATTACGGCTTCGCGGCTGCAGGATTCCCCCTTGAGTCGATAGGCGGGGTTCTAGGAATCGCTGCGTATGCACTGTCGTCGGGTGACATTATCGAGACAACGAGTTCTCGAGGGACCTCGGACGGGAGCGGTCGCACTTTTGCCTGGAATGACCTGGCCCTGAGTTTCAGCTACGGGCGATATCTTACCGACAGATTCTCGATAGGTTTTTCCGTGAAATATCTGAACGAGACCGCGCATGACTATTCCGCTAACGGCTGGTCGGCTGATGTCGGAACCAACTACAATACCGGTTATCGTGATTTCAAAATAGCAATGGTCATCACTAATTTCGGACCGGATATGAAGTTTATTGACGATGATTTCCCGCTTCCAATCAACTTCAGGTTTGGCGGCTCTATCAATGTGATGGAAGGTGTGGACAATCTGGTGACGTTTGCTGCGGAAGGATCGCATCCTTCGGACAATCTGGAAAAATACAATGGCGGGATGGAGTGGACCTACAAGGATCGGTTTACGCTTCGAGGTGGCCATCGTTTCAACTACGATGTTGATGGATTTACATTTGGTGGCGGCCTGAGGCTGCCGTTTGGAGAGGACCAGGAAATGCGTTTCGATTATGCATTTCAGGATTACGGTATCCTGACAGAAGTACATCGGTTCACCGTAGTGGTGGCGTTCTAGGTGCGGGGGGCGAACAAAGGCATGAGGAATAACCGAATTAATAAACTGGTTGTGTCGGTATCAGCCTGCGCGTTTCTGGCGGTGAGCGTAGTAGGGGTAGCGCTGTTGAGCGGCTGCTCAAAGGAACTCAGTGGTGAGGTCACCGGCAACCAGAAACCAATAGTAAGATTTGTGAATATCCCGCCCGAAGGACAGAAATTCTCCCGCAACCCGCAGATATTCTGGTTTGGGTCAGATAACGATGGTCTGATCGATTCATATCGTTATCACATTGCAACGGAAGCAGCAGTTCAGGCCGCGGATCTGAACGATCCTCTGGTGTACATCAGTTCAGTGGATGACACAATGTGGATTGAGCTGGAAATTGATCCGACCGACCCTGATCCCCAAACGTCAACAGCCATTGAGCTGACTGCGGATTCCGCGTCCCCGGTTCTTACTTTTGTGAGTCAATACGTATTTCTGCAAGCTTTTGATACGGAAGGCATGGGTTCGGACATAGTATTCCGGAAATTCAAAAGGAATAACAATCCGCCGCAAACCTTTGTGTTGGGAATTGCCGCCGATGATCTTCCCTTTGTCAATTCTGTTGTACAGGGGGGAGTGATCACCGGCATCAAGATGCGCTGGCTATCGGTAGACGAGATCGACTATCCAAACCCCGATGATGCTCCGCCTTTTGAATACGAATGGCGCCTGTACGGTCCCTACACCGACGACGAGTTTGCAGACCTACAGAGCCGGTTTTACCGAATGAAATATGTCACAAGGGACGGTCGGGTGTTCGATACGTCGGATGTCATCGAGATCTGTGACACATCACTGACCGGCGACTCAATTGTGGTATCATGCAATACATTCTCAGCGCATCCGGATAGCGCCGGGCTGCCGGCGGCATTCGGCTTTTTTGAAGACTGGTTTGCTGTTGAAGATGATGAGTTCCAGACATCGAATACCTTGAACCGAATTGTGGAGAGTTCCACCAACGGAATAGACGAATGGGTCTTGGATGAAGACGTGTTGCTGTTTAATGCATATCGCAACGCATCCTTTGATACAACGGTAGAAATGAACTTTGTGTTTTGGGTGAGAAGTCGCGACGACGCCAAAGTGCCGGACTTGGTCCCTGCTTTCAAGGACATACGTGTTCTTGATCCAAAATATGAGCGGAATGTCCTGGTGCTTGACTACACCGATCGTGGCTCCTTTAGCCGAGTTTCGTCGAGCAAACTGGACTCGGCAATGGCCTACTGGGATCGGACGATCAATGCCTGGAATCCCGAAGCAAGCTTTGACACAACCATCGACTACTTGAAGATGATCCTTGACTTCCCGTTTGGTCCGCCACTTCGCAGTCTGCTTCAACATAAGGTCATAATCCTGTATAGTGACATGGGTACAGAATCGAATTTCGAACATTCCAATATCTTTAAGGCGATCGAGGGGGGAGTCAATGCCTGGATGACTATGCGCGCCCCTATCTTCGGCGGACCGCAAACGCCACCCAACTTCGGTAATCCGATGGGGGTAGGCATCCCAGTTTGCGGCGATGCCAATAAGCAAACACAGAACTATTGTACCTATTTTGGAGTTGTGTCAACAGTCTATTCTGGTTGGTTTTGCACTGCTATTGCCGGTGAACTTCCGGGGCCGTGCTTAAACCAGTTTCGCTTAGAGGATTTTGTCGGAACTTTTTCGATGGACCAGAGCCGATGGCCCGATCTTACTATTGACTCGGCGAACCTTCACCAGCGGTACAACTGGCATATCCTGGGCCCGAGAGACGCGAATTTTGTGCACTTATATGGATGGGAGCCGGAAATTGCGGCCCTGCCTGAGGTCAACTGGTCAGTCCGAAGGACGCCGGGTACGGAGGCTATGTACTTGTATAAGTCTCTTTACGGATCTGATCACCCGCTCGGGTTTATATTCACGTTTGAGGGATCACCGGTGGCGCACCGATTTTCCAACGGTGTATACCGGACAGTGCACTTCAATTTTACGCCATTGGGTATGGAAGATGCCAATATGCAGGTGGTGACAAATGATGTGCTGGACTGGCTGTACGATGCCGACCTGAGTGCTGCCCCAACCAGGATTCGCTACCCCGATGCGCAATACAAAGTGTCGCTTCAGAGTGAGCGTGAACAGTATTGGCAGGAGTTCGAGGAGAGAAACACTGAAATCGAAAGTCCTACTGCCCGATAGTATTTTCTGAGTTGTGCTTGGTTAGTCTTTGGCGAAGATCAGGGAACCCCTTGGTCTTCGCCTTTTCTTGTTTTGGCTATCAGTATTGGAGTACCTGCCGCGAAGTGTGCCTTAGTCGCCAGTTAGCGATCTTACTTTCTTTGCTATCGAATCTGCGCGCGCATATTGGCCCAATTGCCTGAGCCCGGTCACAAGATTACGGTATGCTTCAATGAGAGTGGAATCGGCGTCTATAGCTCGGTTGCTCTCATCGACGGACTCTTGGAAACGCCCCGCAAATCCCAAAAGATAACCAAGTTGATAATGGGCCACAGCCCGTTGTTTCAGAAGATTGCCAGGTGAATTTTTCCAGCGCGTGGAGAACATTCCGTCATCGGTCTCAACAGGAGGACGCTCAGCCGCGAGACCGCGCCTGATCAATTGCTCTGCTGCAAATGTCAATCCCCGATCAGACATGACAATAGCTGCCTCATTGACAACGTAAAGATCATTTCGCGACTGTCTGGCGGCCGATCTTGCAATCGACTCGAGTGAGTCAGTGGAGAGTGAACTGTCGGCAGCGGCCGCACGCAACAGCACAAGATGAGCAGTCGCGTCATACGAGCCCAGTTCCAATGCCTGCTGTGCAAGGTGGGAGGCAGACGAGTGCCTGCCTGCGAGCAATTCCAGTGAGGCAAGATTAATGTAGCTCTTTCGGCGCAAAGGGTGAAGGTTGCGCTCGCGCTCGAAATAGTATCTGGCCGAATCAACTTCACCGAGGCGGACAAAACAGGAACCTATGTTGAGATTCACGTCCGGCAAAGATGGATCCGACTGGACTGCCCGGCGAAATCGATCCAGCGCAACGTGGTATTCCTGCTTCCAATAGTGATGCAGTCCGGAGGAAGTGAACTCGATTGCCGACGCTTTGGCCGATGGCGGAAAGTGCAACGAAAACGTAGCGACTCCCGCCAGCACCGCAATTCCCCATCGAAACGCGATCTGTTTTCGAGTCCACAGGCGTGAAGAGAGAATACACAGCAGCCCATAGCCTGCCAGAATAAAGAACAGAGGCATCAACGGAAGTCGAAACCTGCTTGAGAAGAAAAAGACAGAGAGCAAAAGTGAATAGCTAATAATAAGTGCGCCAAGCAGACGAACTCTACGATTGGATCGGTATCCCACCAGCACAGCCATAACTGAAAGTATCAGTATCAGGCCGAACGGCAGTCTTAAGTATCTAAGAAGTGGGTGAAGATCAAAGAAGCGTGAAAGATTGCGGTTGTTGGAAACTTCGGAGCTACCGAACAGATGAGCGAGCTTCGTGATGTACAGTTGTGTAGACCTGAGGGGGTGAGATGTCATCCAACTGAGCGACTTCTTAGTCCAGTACCACGACACATCCCCCGGGAGGAGGCTTTGCCCCTCAACACGCTCGGCCTCGGCAGTTATATCTGCTATCTGCCAATTATACCCGTAAGGTTCCGGTAGTCGAGCCGAAAAACCATCAGCCTCATCGTTGTTTCCGATGAACAAGTTTATGCCGCCCTGTGATGATATCAAAACAAGGTCACCGGCTACATACATGTTTCGTGCCGTCACTGGAAGAATCACTATTGCGAGTCCGGCAAAATACCAAATCATCGATCTGATCACTGCAGGTCGAGCACAATCGGTCCGCCTTGCCAACAAGTATAGAAAGATCGGGACAAAGGCGAGTGCAGTCGGCCTTGTGATTGCAGCCACACCAAGAATGATGGCGGGAATGAGTGCTCTGCGTCTGCTTTCAGGATGATCCTCCCAGACTATCCAGGCGTACAGCGACAGTTGCACGAGCAAAGTGAACAGAGGGTCGAGCAGCAGTTCGGCTTCAAAGTAGATTGCCACAGGAAACAGCATGTGAAGCAGGGCCGAAGCTATACCCACTTTTCGCCCGAACATTTTGAGACCGATCAGGTATGTCATGGCGACCGAAGCTACACCAATCAGTGTACCGAATAGTCGGGCAGACCACAGTCCCACCCCGAAGAGAGAGTAGATCAATCCGAGGCAGTAGATATAGAAGGGCGCCCTGAAATAGGTGGTAGTTCCCAGCCAGTCACCGTCCGCGAGATACATCGCCCAATGGAGGTGATAGTAATTGTCTACGGTCAACTGATCCCACTGTGGCATCTGACTATAAAAGATCAGGTATAACGCCCGTATCAACGTGGCTCCAACCACTATGATAAGAAGATAATTGCGGTCTCTTGTCTTGCCGGACTCGTTTGCCATCTCCAGACCAATATAGTCTGCCGGAACGCACGATTCCCCTATAAAGTAGAGCATTTTGTAATATGAATCCGCTATCACAGATGCAAACAGTGTGCAGAATAGGCAATTCGCCGGCAATTGCGGGGTGATCTTACAATCCAGCGATACTCTGATGCTGCAATGAGTTAGGTGACAATTCTGTTTGTTCTAGGCATTGAATTGCACAGAAAAACGGTCGGAACTGGGCGGCACGCTCGTTGCTCTAAGACTACCCGGACCTTGCTTTTACAGGAGAAACGAATGCTGCCAAAGACGGCCACTGTCACAACATTTATGTTATTTGTAATCGGCCTTGCAACCTTGCCCGGCGATTGCTACTCAGGCGAGCTTGCTCCCGGATTACAGATCAGCGTCGCAAAGCTCGGCGGTGGCAAAACTGCCGGCCTTGATAGTCTTGTTGAGGTCGTGGTGTTTCTGGAAGACGATTTTCACAGGCAAAACCTCCTGAGTGCAGTAGCTCAGAAGCGGATG
>JBHHVC010000038.1:0-17443 GCA_046754125.1 Candidatus Zixiibacteriota bacterium | reverse complement strand
CAGCCTCTATCGGCAAGAGAACCAACAACATACGCCGCAACAAGAAATCCCGCCAGGTAACCGCCGGTCGGACCGAAAAATGTCCCTATTCCCGCCGAACCGCCGGCAAAAACCGGCAATCCCAGAGCGCCTTCGGCCAGATAAGCTGCAACCACCGCCATACTGCGAACTCGCCCGAGCGTCATGGCCACAAGAAGCAGACCCAGCGTCTGACCGGTGATCGGTACCGGCGAAAACGGTAGAATAATGCTGGCGTATGATAGCGCCACGAGAATGAGATTAAAGCCGAGCAGAACAGGCAACTCTCCTGTGATGCTGGTTGGCCTGACTAACCGGTTATATAACGAGACAGATTGTATGGACATATTCCGTAAATTCCTCTTAGCTGTTGGCGAACATAATACAGCCCATCCCACCTCGGTGCAAGACTCAATTGGCCAGATATTCTTGAAGTGGTGGATGGTGTTGTTGTCAGGTGCTTTCCAGCGACTCGAAAGCGCCCGGAAGAAACTCAGCAATGTCACCGGCCATCATTGCTCGCGCGGTCAGTTCTTCGGCAGCCAGATCGCCAGCCAGCCCGTGAATGTAGACTCCACAAACAGCGGCGTCCGGCGCACTCAACCCCTGAGAGAGAAAAGTGCCAATGATTCCCGACAAAACATCGCCAGAACCGCCGGTTGCCATGCCATCATTGCCGGTCGGGTTGATGAACGAACTTCCTTCCGTCGATGCTACCACAGTAGGGCTGCCCTTGAGCACCAGCACCACACCGTATGTAGTTGCGAACTGTGCCGCCGACTCGATACGTTCGTGAATGCTCTCGGATAGTGATTCTCCGATCATCCTCTCAAATTCCCCGACATGCGGTGTCAGCACCGTTGGCACGTTTGTCTGCTTTAGCAAATCAAGATGGTTGACAAGGGCGTTAAGCCCGTCGGCATCGATGATCGATGGACGATCCAGACCACCGACCAATCGTCTCACTAACTCGCTAGTCTCGCGATGCTGTCCAAGCCCCGGGCCGATAACAACAGCATCGTGCTGCGGTAGGAGTTTTCGGACTTCTCCCAGCCCCCGCAAGGCAAGGGCACCTTTCTTTGCAACATCCGGTAGCGGGTGTGTTGTCGCCTCTATGACAGAAGGAGCAATTGTCGGCAGGACTGTCCGCGGACAAGCGATCCTCACTAATCCTGCCCCACTTCGGTAGGCTCCGCGGGCGGCAAGGACAGCAGCCCCGGCCATGCCGGTCGACCCGGCCAGAACTAACAGCTTGCCGAACTGGCCCTTGTGTCCGTCACGTTTGCGAATTGGAAGAATATCTGTCACCAACTCGGGAGTTATCAATTCTGTGGTCAGTTTGAAGCTTTCAACCAGATCGTCCGGAATACCGATCGGGACAACCTCGACCTGACCGGCCAGTTCACGTCCTGGGGACAGATACAATCCATATTTTGGCTGGGACAGAGTATACGTATGGCTGGCTTGAACAGCCTCGCCATAGTGTTGACCGTTGTCGGCATTCAGGCCGGAGGGAATGTCCACAGCGGCAACTCGAACGTCCTGACGATTGATTAACTGTATCAATTCGGCTGAAATACCCCGAGGTGAACCAGAAAAACCAGTGCCGAACAAGGCATCGACAATCAGCGAGGCACCAAGCTCCTGCGGAAAAACATCCGTAGATATCATTTCAGAAACATTCAAACCAGCCTCAATTGCTTTACTATGATTGAGTTTGGCATCCGCAGACAATTCGTCAGACGGACCGAGGAAATACATCGACACATCGACCCCTGCGTTGGCCAGGTAGCGGCCAATTACGAAACCGTCACCGCCATTGTTCCCCTTGCCGCAAAAGATGGTAACGCAGTCACCAGATGAGACGATATCAGAAAGATGTGCAGCGATTGCTCGCCCGGCGTTTTCCATCAGAACGTTTCCGGGAATGCCTCGCTTCTCGATTGCCTCCCGGTCAATGGCCCGCATTTGTTCCGATGTGACCAGCTTCATCGATGCAAACTGGCCTTAAGTTTTCCGACCTCTTCCGGCGCGAGAGCGAGCGCGCTTGTTGCCGGCAGGTGCGGCTCCCAGTGCGAACTCCACTGCTGGAAGTGCCTCTTGAAAGAACTTGAGCTGGATGTTTTTCTTGATCTCCTGCGGGAGATCGAGCGAGTCCTTACGGTTTTCCTCCGGAAGAACGACGATCCGTATACCCGCTCGGTAGGCGGCCAGCAGTTTTTCTTTCAAGCCGCCGATCGGCAGCAACAGACCACGAAGTGTGATCTCACCTGTCATTGCTAAGAGTGGCCTGACCGGTTGTCCCTTGGCGAGCGAAGACAAGGCCACCATCATGGCAATACCTGCCGAAGGGCCGTCCTTAGGGGTCGCGCCGGATGGAACGTGAATATGAAACTCTTTTCCCTCGAAACAGTCTTTGTCGATATTCAGGGCGTCGAAGTTGGAACGAATAAACGACAACGCTGCCCGCGCTGATTCCTTCATTACATCGCCAAGATGGCCGGTCAAGGTCATCTCGTCCTTGCCATCCATCATAGTTGCCTCCACAAACAGCACCTCGCCGCCCACCGAAGTATAAGCCAGTCCCGGCACAATGCCGATCTTGCCCTGGCGCGAGACAGCCTCGCGAATGAATTTCTGAGGTCCCAGTAGCCCACCGATAGATTTGGCAGTTACGCTGAGCTTACGCTTGTTCCCGGTAGCAACACGCCGAGCAGCTTTACGGGCAACGGAGGCAATCTCGCGTTCAAGGTTACGAAGTCCCGCCTCGCGGGTGTAACCGTCGATTATTGCTCTTATCCCGGTATCAGTAAAACCAAGATTCTTTGTTGCCAAACCGTGATTGTCCAGCTGCTTTGGTATCAGATGGCGCTTGGCGATGGCCAGTTTCTCTATGTCTGTGTAACCGGGCAAGTGGATTACTTCCATGCGATCACGCAGTACAGCCGGAATAGGCTCAAGCCAGTTGGCCGTTGTGATAAACATGACTTTGGACAGATCGAATGCTAGCTCCAGATAGTGATCCGAAAACGAGTCGTTCTGCTCCGGGTCGAGCACTTCCAGCAGGGCCGAAGCAGGATCACCGCGAAAGTCGGAGCCAAGCTTGTCAATCTCATCGAGCATTATCAACGGATTATTGGATCCGCACCGCTTGATGCTCTGGATGATGCGTCCCGGCATGGCTCCAATATATGTTCGACGATGACCGCGAATCTCTGCCTCATCTCGCATTCCGCCCAGCGAGACGCGGGCAAACTTTCGCCCAATGGCACGAGCTATCGACTTGCCAAGCGAGGTCTTGCCAACGCCGGGAGGGCCGGTGAAACACAGGATCGGTCCTTTGACATCCGACTTCAGCTTGCGGACGGCCAGGTATTCCAGGATACGATCTTTTACTTTTTCCAGATTGTAATGGTCCTCGTCAAGAATCTCCTTGGCCGCCTTCAAGTCGAGCTTATCGACGGTCGTGATACTCCAGGGCAGACTGACCAGCCAGTCAAGATAGGTTCTTGCGACCGTGTACTCAGCTGACGACGGTGCCATGTGCGACAGGCGATCGAGTTCCTTTTTCGCTGCCTGCTCCGCCTGCTGTGGCATTTTAGCATCATCTATACGTTGTCCAAACTCTTCAAGTTCAGAACGATCGTCGGTGTCGCCAAGCTCTCGCTTGATCGCCTTAAGCTGCTCGCGCAGGATGAAATCTTTTTGCGATTTGCCCAGCTCGGTTGCCGCCGCTGCCTGAATTTTTTGGGAAAGCTCCAAGACCTCGATCTCTTTATTGAGCGAACTGAGAAGAACTCGCATTCTTTTGATGACCGAAACTTCCTGCAGGATCTGCTGCTTGTGCGAGATGCTGATATTCAGGTTCGAGGCAATGAAATCGGCCAGCTTGGACGGAGTGTCCTGGTTGATGGCAGATACATGAAACTCCTCGGTAAGGTATGGGGCCAACTCGACCAGCGTCTTGACACAGTCAATCAGATTGCGCTGAAGCGCCTCGATTTCCACACTGTTGGACAGATCTTCCTCAAGCTCTTCAACTTCGGCCATAAGGTACGGCTGGTCAGAGGTAAAGCGCGTGATACGAATACGTGAAAGACCCTGGATCAGAAACCGAACTGTTCCGTCCGGAAACCGCAGCATCTTGAGAATATTCCCTGCCGTTCCCGTATGATAGAGATCGTCGGGACCGGGTCTTTCCTGCTTGGCGTCCTTTTGGACAAACAGCCCGACCCTGGAGCCGCGCATGAGGGCATCGTCAACAAGGCGAGCGTGATCCGCTTCCTGGATCATCAAAGGAACCACCAGATACGGGTAGACAATGGCCCCTTTCAGTGGCAGTATCGGTAGAACCTCGGTCGAGGTTTTCTCTTCTGATTTAGGCTCTTCAATTAATGAGTTCATCGATTCCTCTGTTTGGTCGCACTACAAATATATACACTCGGTATCGGCAGATGCCACCCTTTTTTACACGTAATCTTTAGCTGTATAAACGATTAGACATTGAATCGAAAAAGGATCACATCGCCGTCCAGTACGATGTATTCCTTTCCCTCGAGCCGCTGCTTTCCGGCGGCTTTCAAAGCAGCACTGGTCTTGTGCTCAATCATATCGTCATAGGAAGTGACTTCCGCCCGGATGAAGCCTCGCTCGATATCAGAGTGGATCACTCCAGCCGATTTTTGCGCTGTGGTGCCTTTACGGATTGTCCAGGCGCGCACCTCCGGTTCACCTGCGGTAAGAAACGAAATCTGCCCGAGCAAACGATAGGCGCTCTGTATCACCCGGTCCATAGCGGCGGTTTCGATACCTAGTTCAGCGAGAAACTGCTTCCGTTCCTCAGGCTCCAGTGCTGCCAGTTCCATCTCGATCTTGCCGCACAATGCGATGACTTCCAATTGGCCGGGCCGCACCAGGTCGGAATAACTCTGCTGAACGGCCCCGGTGTCATCTAACTGCGACTCCGATATATTCACAACGATTAGCAACGGTTTTTGACTCAAAAACTGATAACCTCGAAGCAGTTTGGCGTCGTCATCGGATAAGTCCAGTTCAATAAGCGGCCTCTCCTGCTCGAGCTTTTCAAGGCAGATACCCAGAAGGTCAATCTCCCGGGCATCCGATTTGTCCCCTGTGACCTTTTGCTTCTTCTTTTTCTTTTCTCGATTGGACTCAACAAGCACCTGATCGGCCAGAATCATCTCGTCGATCAGGTTCTGCAAATCAGCCTTCGGTGTGCAGTCCTGAGAAAAGGAATCAACAATGACAACCAGCGCCTCGCATTGGCGTAACTCCGGCGAGATATCGAGACTACCGCCCTGCTTTCCTTTGCCGGTAAATCCGGGAGCATCGAGGAAATCGACTTCAGCATGGGTGATTTTTTTTGGATCAAACAGCTTGGCCAACTCGTAAAGCCGCTGGTCAGGCACTTTGACTACCGCCCGATGTGAGGCCTGGCTGAAATCTCCTACTGCGGCCTCCTGACCTGAAGCGGCATTGAACACTGTCGTTTTGCCGCTTTGCGGTTTGCCTATTATTCCCAGTCTCATAGGTCAACATGGTAAGCAGCCGAAACCAGCCAGACAAGGCTAAACGTATACACGTCCAGATATTCATTATCTGTGACAGGCCCGGTGGCCGATGGTTGTGCTGCCCCTCACCTTCTTCTACATTAGACCATCTAAAACAAACAATTCGTTCATAGGAGGACGCTGATGCCATGTCTTGAAATAACCCTGCCTGAAATCGATCGGGGAACAAAAGAGCAGTTGGTCTGCAGGCTGACCGAGGCTTTTACAAATGCGACCTCGTTCCCGGCAGCTATTTTCGGAATGCGCTTCCACGAATACACACCCGGCGAGGCTGGCACTGGAGGGAAGCTGTGCGATGGAGGAGAGGAACGCCCGTACATTCACTTTCTCTTCTATGGTCCAAGATTGAACCGGAAGACCAAGCAACAACTGGTTCGCGCGCTGGGCAGAGCATACACAGACGTTATCGGCAAGCCCGACTGGCAACCTGTCATACATCTGTGCGAATTCCCATATGACAACGTCGGTGTCAATGGAGAACTGCTGTCCGACACTTACGACGAGTGCGCGAGCGCAAAGTTCTATTTCGACCTGTCGGATAAGTAAGACGGACGTCAACCCATAGCAAGGGATCGGGGGCCGTCCACTAGGTGGATTCTCTCCTATCGTTCATGGCGAGTTCGAAGACGGACTCGCCCTACAAGATTGATTTCTGTCATTGCCGCGCACGTGGCAATCCATCATGCGAATGTCAGGCGCCTTGAATATGAGGGATGGGCCCCTGTTTTCACAGGGGTGACGGGGAAAAAGGGCGACCGAAGGAAAAGGGGTGACTATGAAGATGTGTCGTGGCTGGAACCCCTCCCGGTCTGCTGCCTGACATGATTCATGTCAAACCTATTTAAGGGGCAGACGAGACGTCTGCCGCCCACAAAACCCACAGCAAGCTGTGGGCCACCGGACAGTTTTCCGTGAAGCTGTAAGACCTGCGCCCTGTCTGGCGTATCGCATTCACTCCATACCACGTCAAAACAAAAAAGCCGCCCCGGCCAATCGGTCGGGGCGGCTTCTATCGAAAGGAATCGTTACAGATTCCAGAAGGTGCTAATTACGGACACGGAACGAGAGTCGGTGCTGTACCAAAGAGCCAATCAACCACAAAGGTCAGATCGACAATGTCGGATACGGATCCATCACCGTTCGGATCCGCCTCTTCAGGACACGTCTGGACACAACCGCTACCAAACAGGAAGTCGACAACGCAGGTCAGGTCAACGATGTCAAGATCGCTGCCGTCAGCATTGATGTCACCACGGGTACCAACACAGCATCCGCCAGTGTTACAGGCGTCAGCTTCAATGTGGCCGTTATACCAGGCCACCGCCATGTCAGTGGCAGCCTTGAAGTCGGCTTCAGTACCGTTCTTCTGTGTGATAAGAGCGATGTAGTATGTAAGCGTGTCGCCCCAGGCAAGTGTCTTCTCGGCCGCGTAGGTCATAACCATGTGAAGGTCGACCAACTGCGAATCCGGATCGGCAGAGCTGAATACTGACCAGCCCGGCTTGTTGACCATGTTGTCATACAGCTCGGTCTCGGAGAATCCGCCGTTCGGGAAGACATAGGTCGGGTTGTCCAAAGTGAAGGCACCATATGGGAAGGTAACTTCACTACCGTCGGCCTCGATGCACTTGATGAACCGGGTACCGCCATAGCGCAGGTCATTGTTCTGACACTCCGTACTGTCGTCCTGATTGTACTCGCCACCTTGCTGCCAGATCAGATTCTTAACAGGATCAAAACCGGAAGCATTGTCAGCGCCGGAGTCAGCCGGAACATCCCAGTCCCATGCTTCACCGATAGTCAGAACCTTGGCCGGTTGCGAAACGGTAGGATAGTGATAAATCTTCAGGCATTGAATGATGAAGATATCGCTATCCGGATCATTGGGAGCAAACCAGTACTTGTCGATACAAATGGCGGTATCTCTTGTGATAAAGCGTGCGCAGAAGACCTGCGCGTCACAAGTATCCTGACGCTGGTGGGCAACAGGAATGAAACCATTGGTATCAAGATAGGTGGTACCGAAGATCGACCAGTTGAACTGGGTGTCTGTGCCAGCTTCAATCCAGCCGATAAGCGGTGAGCCATCATACAGATACACGGTTGCATTAGTATCGCAGTCAGAGCCAAGGTCAACATAATCCATATTGACGTGTTCTTTGCCCTGGTTACCCATGTTACCCGTGTTAGACACGGTCAGACCGAGCCAATTGGTATAGATGGTATCCCAAACCGGTGGGATAAGAGTGTCGGTGACCCAGCACTCGATGTCCAAGGTATCAGGAGAACTCGGTGCATTGCTTGTAAACACAACAATACCATTTAGATAAACCGTCGTGCCGGTAGCATTAACTCCGCCACCCAGGTTCAGCGATATGGTACCGGTCTCGGTGTTGCCGAAACCCGCACTTACGTTGCCGCTGAGACCGCTCAGGCCAAGCCAGCCGGATCCGGTCAACTCAGTAATAGCGGTCGAGTAATTCAGATTTACGTTACCAGTGTTCTCAACCGTAAGAGTGGTATCGAGTTGCACACCATGTTTGGTCCAGCAAGGGTAGCCGATCACATTGGGAGTCAGGCTTAATTCCGGATTCGGAACCGGCTCGACACATGCAAGACGGAACCACTTAAGGGCAGCATTCTGCCAGGTACCTTCGTCCTGCACAATACCACCCGGGTCCGGGTCCTGAATGTACTGAACGTCGAGGTAGTAGCCAGCATTGTATGATCCTGACGGGTCGACTATTTCCGCTCCGGTCCAGTTTTCACCGCCCAGATTGAGCCGACCGTGCGGAACCATCGAAGACCAGTGCTCGGAGCCACACTCGCCACCGGCACCTGTTGCCGAATCGCAACCGGGCCTGTAGGTGTTGGTCAGGTTACGCGCGGCGTCCCAGGTGACACCCCCGTCACCTGAAACAGTGATCCAGAGTTCACCGTTGGCTGAACCGACCGGGTCGGAGTCGGCGCGTGATGCGCAGTCGTCCTCGACGCCGGAAAGGCCGCCCACGTCGTTAAACATAGTAAACAGAGCGTAGAGCTTGCCGTCGCACTGGGACAAAGTCATCTTTGACAGGTTCATCTGCCATGCGCCACCGTTACAAGTGGTCTGATCCCAACTGGCATCATGTGCCACGCGAGGCGCCTCGCCCAACCCATGAATAAACTCCGAAGTGTGATACAGCTTACAGGCGAGACGGCCAGCTGCTCCGCCGGTGTTGGCATCGGCAGGCCATTCACGGCCGCTGTAGAGAAGGTGCCAGGTATCATCGGCAGTTATAAGAACCGACAGGTCAGTGTACGGACGAGAACCGGCCTCACCGTCGACGTTATTAGTCACATTGATGCGAGGCAGCCAGGTTTGTCCCTGGTCGGTAGATACCTGAATATATGCATCATTGTCCAACTGAACAAATGTTGCGCCATCGTTGTTGGAGCAAGTATCGCAGTCGCCGGATTTGGGCAGATTGGCAGTCCAGGCCATGACCACCTTGTCGGAGGTTTTGGACGCCTGAATGTCCTGCGCCAGATCGAACACTGTGTCAACGACGTATGGTGTGGCATCCCATGTTCCGGTCTCATCGGTACCAACCTTGCGGAAATAGTAGATCGGCTGTGCGTCCCCGGCGCTCGGCATAGAAACCTGAGCGATCACGTGGGTTACGTTCGCGGTACCTTCCTGGTACACCGATGCCGGCCAAATAACGGACTGTCCAGGATTGCCGCCAACCTCAGCAACAGAGTTAGGAACGCGCGAGTCGGCGAAGAAGGCGAAAGCCGGTGAAAAGTCCCAGTAACTGTGTACCTGGTTTCCCGCGCCCTGGTCGTTATGGCCACTGAGATAAGCGCGGTTGTCACTGGTGACATCGAGCACACAGTATCCGGCGTAGTCATCAACAGACTGGACGCGCTTCGACAACGTAAAGGTGCCACTCGTGCCGTCGTAGGCCGAGTACATGTAGGTACGGTCATCAAAAGTAGGCGCGGGCAGGTGCATCCATAGGCTATGGACTATCGGATTCGGCGTGCCGCCATTATCGTGCACACCGATGCCGATCATCCGTCGCATCGAGCCGTTGCGC
This sequence comes from Candidatus Zixiibacteriota bacterium, assembly GCA_046754125.1. Classification (GTDB taxonomy): domain Bacteria; phylum Zixibacteria; class MSB-5A5; order GN15; family FEB-12; genus JBHHVC01. Next base: position 7,752 of record JBHHVC010000038.1, on the reverse strand, counting down.
TGGTAGTCGTACCACGTTGCGCCCATATTAACGCCCGGACCCGGGCCGGGAGGGCCACTGAGTGACATAGCCGGGGCATCTCCCTTTTGCGACAGGTTGGCCTCGTCGCCGGCACCGGCCATCGGGATTGCATACGTTACGGCTTTGGTGATCAGCGGATTTATCGGCCGCCGAGCCAACTGCTCTTTAGCTGCAAATGCTGACATTGCCAGGAAGGCGACGATCAGCACGGAGACCATTAATATGGTCGTAATCCTCCTTTGCATGCAGAGCTCCTTTCGAGTATTAACGAGTTTTACAGTTCACATTTTGGCAACTATTTTGCCATCCATTGTCTGCCACGAGTGGTGCAGACATCACCCGATCTTCGCATTCAAAGACCGGCGCAATCGTTCATCACTATTCTCTGCTCTGTGGGGGCACCTCCTTTCGTCACCGTCCCGCGCCAAGTCGTATGATCGAGCGCACGATTCATCCGAAACATTCGGCGGGAGTATGCGTATAACTGATAGCGTTCTTACGTTAGCGTTTCGTCAAAAACTTGCCAGTCGTCTGATCCCGAAGATTTCCTCTATGCTCTTAACCGAAACACAGGCTTCATGTCCTCAAACTGCCGCCAGTCGACAATTTGAGCATGGCACAGTCGTAGAAAAATGTAGTATTCTGCCACGATCACATTCTAAGAGAACATGCAAGAATTGTCAAGAACTTTTTTGGAGCGCATGGCGAGCATAGATCGGGGTGGTTCGGTGCCGGTAAGCATCCTTTGCCACATAATCGACCAATATAGAACGGCTCCGGTAGAAATACCGCCCAAAACTGGCTGGCAAGCCGGGACAGGAATCGCACAAAGGAACAGTAATTTGTTTATAGTCAGGCAGTTATGTCGAATTATCTTTCAACGGGCGGGCTTGTTGATGCCAGCGATCCGGACCCATCGACGTACCGGCCGGATGCCCGCAAAATCTGCGCTCGCAGAGCTGGCAGGGTGAAGCAGAATTTGCGCCGCGCGTTGATGTCGGGTCTGCAGAACAATCAGAATAGCTGTCGCGCGGCAGCCAACTGTAAGGTCGATGGGGGCGAACTCCGCGATTCCAAACCTGATACTCACGAGAGCTACTGCAATGCGACTACCTCAATTAGATTCAGCCGATCCGATGCTACGACATAATTTTCGAAACGTCTGGTTGTGATCTTGTCTCCGTTGGAATCGAAAAAGTCTACGCTGATCGCGTATGTTCCCGTTGCCAACTCAAAGTCACCAACATAGACACGCCCCGGTAGCAGGCGAGAACAACGTAGATCGGCGTTTTCGGTCAGGTCGGCGCCATAATCGATGGCGGCCTTTTTTAGCCAGCCTTCCAGTCCTCCGGTGTCAACTTTTTTCTTGAGCTTGTGCGCCGCAATACCTTTGGCCACAGCTCGTGCGATGGTACTAAGATAGACTATTGACTTGCGTGCTTCAAATGACTCTATCGCTACTCGATCCAAGTCTTCGACAAGATGCAACTCGCCGACAACGCTGGAGTCGACAGCGATTCGTATCGACTGTACATCAGTTGGGCGCAGAGCCAAAGAGGGCAGGGCGAACTTGAAATAGTAGTCGGCATTGACTTTCAGTGCAAAGTGTCCGTATTCGGAATCTTTCTTAGGCCCGTCAGTGTACAGGACCTGCACGAGATTCAAGTCTTTGTCGGTTCTGATGCGCAGATTGAGCGCTTCCTTGACAGGGGCCAGACCGGTCAGAGCGACGATACTTAGAAGCGCATCCTGGCCGGATTCGTATCGGACCAGTGGAGGCGAAAAGTCGTAGATATGTGGCTGAGTACGAAAGGCATCGTGCAGGAAATCATAATCAATTCGCGCGTCATCCGGTTGATTGTCGGCCGAATAAATATGCATACTCAAATACCGGGCAAAGGCATCGTTGTAGAATCGCACTTGCTTGAAATCATACTCGATACCAACATCGTTCGAATCTTCCCTTGCGCTTTGGTTAAGCTGATCGACGACGTCCGCATATTTATCCTCCAGCAGATTGAGTTTCAGATTGGCTCGCTTGACCTCCACAAGGGCGTCGTCGTGTTTGCCCAGAGCGGTGTAGTTGAGAGCCTTGATCAGGTTGGTATAGAGCACTTCGTAGTCCTCCCCTGCATATTCTAACACGTTGTCGTTTAGAACGGAAACAGATAACAGCGCTCGCGAAAAGCTTTTGGTGAACAACTCCTCGGCTGCTTCCTCGGCCAGGGACAGCTTGGCGTTGCTGAGTTCGTATTCGCCGGCATAATGATAAGCTAGTCCGGCGTCCAGAAAGTACAGGAAACGGTCCTTATTTTTGTATTTTCCCTTTTCGCGAGCAGCCTCTATCTGTTTTGCGGCATCGGTGTAGTTGCCTCGCCTTAGTTCTGTGACAATCGGCTGGTAGAATTTCTTCTGCGTAGCCACCGATGAGCAGCCGACAAGAAAAGACAGCAGTAGCAGCGACAGAGCTGCTGCTGTGCGACACTTTTGGAGGATGCTACCCATCCGGCAGAGAGATCGGAATCGGACATGGTATCTTTTCATTCTTCGACACGTTCTGCACAACGGTCAAGGGCCGAATTTGTCAGGCCCATCTCTGCCGGACGGCATCGATTTGCGCGAATAGACGGATTTTTCATCGCATTGCGGGAAGCGATCTGAGTTTACCATTTACGACTGCCGCGCGAGATGCCCTTTTTTATCTTCTTGTCGCCAATCCAGACCTTTTCCCATGTCTCGACATTGATCAACTCCAGGTCGGTCTGGTAGAACACGGCCTTAAGGCCTTCTTCCTGATCGGTGATGCTCTTGATTGAGCCGAGCAGGACAAAATCGGCGCCGGTGGCTTCCTTGAACCGCTTCATCGTCTTCGACGAAGCAAACTCCTGCTGCTGAGCCAATTCTTCGTAAAGGTCCTCACGCTGTTCCTTTGCAGCCACAAACCGGACCTGCCCGGAATTGAGTAGTTCGCGCTCAAAATCTGACGTAAATGTCTCGGTATCGATATGTTCGTTTGTTCGATTTCGAATCGTACCGACTGTCACAACCGGCTTGCGCCCGGAGGCGGCGGCAAACTCGGTAAGCCATCGGCGCGACAGGCAGTCGCGAATCATTTCCTCTGCGACCAGGCGGGCATCGGTGTCGTTCCATCTACCGCTCAGGTCGGTGACTGTTTCCGAGTCGAGACGAGTAACTGTTTTGGATCCGCCACACCCCACCAGCAGGATTGCTGCAAACGTCAGAACCATGCATACTTTCATATTATGACTCCTTTCATCTGTTATTGCCAGTTTCATCAAATAGCTGCCCCGACGTGTTGTGGTCGGGTTCCTGATTTCCACTCCTGATGTATTGGATTATAGCGGCATTGTTGAGGCAGGTTCAAGTTTATTCTGGCAAGAATGATCGTCTTTTGCGGTCATCCTGCAGTGAGTGTAGAATTGCTTGAGCCGGGTCCGGATTTATGATCTCCGGACCCGGGGAAAAGTCTCTATTATGGGCAATCATGCGGTGGAGGCCCGCTTTGAAAGAGATAGTCTACGAAGAACACCATGTCCAACAGGTCGATCGAGAAATCCCCACTGATATCGGCCTCTATGAGACACGATGGTACAGGACCGTTCCCATATACGTACGCGACCAACTCCGTCAAGTCGACTATGTCCACCGACCCCTCGGAGTCGCCGTCTACATTGCCCCTGCTGATGAAACAACTGTTGACGCCGCCGATAATGGCGGTCGGCAATGGGACCAGACCGTCGAAAGAAGCGCAAGCACCCACTAATACACCTTCGCCGGTATAGTAGAACAACGAGTCCTGGCTGAAAATCGTCGAGTCCTGGAATGAAAAGACATCCATGAGAACTCGCGTAAACTGACCGTCGAAGGGACGAGTGGAATCGGACCACCCCCAGGGTATCAAATCACCCTCGAAGACGAGATAGACCGCACGCAATGAACCGGTATAGCTCAGACTCACCGTCTTGCTCACCGTGTCCTGAAAGAATAACACGGTGTCGCCTGGCATTGGGGGAGAGGGCAATGGGTTAGCATCGCCAATTATGACTCGCCAGATGTAAACGTAATCATCGAGAGTGAGCGGAGTGTCGTCATTGTTGACTTCCGTAGCTTCGATCTGCTTGTCCAGATCGGTTTGAAAGACATCCAGGCCATATAAGAAGAAATCGGCGAACAATACTGCGTCGGCAATTTCATAAGATAAGCCATTGAGGTTGACGTCACCTTTGATAGGAATAGGAGGACACCCGGAAACTTCGATACCTCCGTTTTGGTAGTTGATTCTGCGTATTGCAGGCACGGTGCCTCCGGTTAGACATTCGCCGGGAGCACCAAACGGAGTCGGAAAGGTGCTTTCCTGTGTAATAACGGTCCCGCGGGGATGATCAGTTTTCACCGACAATGGGCGAAAGTACAACCCCTCATCGGCAGTTACCAGTGCCACACCATTGCCTGACACGAAAACAGCATCCATCCACATTTGATCCTGCAGCACCAGTTGGCCGTAAGCAAAGCCGGAAGTGATGTCGTGAGATGTGTCCTGGATAAAGACAGAATTCCGGCTTTCGTGCATTAACCACTCGCCCGTAGCGATACCCAGTTCGGCCGTCTGCCACAGGCTGGTAGTAATGTACGGCATATTTTGAGAAATCACGTTGGCTGTGCTCCGTGCAAACGAATTGGCGTAAATCACCAGATTGTAACCGGTGAAATCGGCAGTCTCGAGCGAAGTCTGAGAAGCAACGTGAATGTTGCCGGAATCAAAACCCATACTGTCAATGAGGTAATTATAGGCGGCAGCGCCATCGCGTTCACGCATTTCCTGAGGATCGAGGGTTCCGTTGAGGTTGCCAGCTATATCCTGGCAGTTGCATGACTCTGATGAGAGATTGCCCAGTCGATTGTATTCTCGAAGAGAGTCCAACCCGGTTGTGTCATCTGGCTGAATCGATACATTCCGAAATAAGCAGTGGGCCGGGAAGTGTCGACGTTGACAATCCCCCGATAGCCCTCATCAATAATATGGGATGCGGCGATCTGATTGTAAACCTCAGTTCGCTCTTGATCGGTCAGGCCGTCATTGAGCCCACCGATTGCGACTGCTGAATGTGCGAAAGCGAATGCTACGGCGAAAGTCATCGCAACCAACGTCAGTAGCAGTCGGCAAACGCGGTAAGGCAGCAGTGTAAAGACATGATCTCTGCTCACGTTTTCCTCCTTGTGTAAACTGTCGTTAGTTAGCTTTCTGTAACCGATATAACTCCAATTGGGGCAAATATAGGAACGCGGAAATGGGATTAGTGAAAGCAATAATGTGATCTGAATGATCTGCAGAAACAATCACTACTCTAAGGCCCGCTTTCTATGCCTTGCCGAGATGGCATACGTAACGAAGTAAATGAACTCAGTGAAAAGTTTAGCAGGGCAATGGCCGGGTGTCAACCGAAATACGGGTAGTGAGTCTACTATTTCGGCTTTAGCCAAAGCCACAAAACGGTTGATCAATTCCCCTGCTCGACCTTAATTCTTCTGAGGGGAATTTCTTTACTTGTACGGTTCTTGCAGGCCGGCAGCCTTTTCGCCCATGTACTTCTTAGTGATGGCAGCCACAGCCCCCGACAGGACGACCAGAGCAATCAGGTTCGGAATTGCCATCAGGGCGTTAGCTATATCGGCAAATGACCAAGCCGCTACCAGATCGAGGCGGGCTCCGATCAAAGTGAACAAAATATACAGCCAGCGGTAGGCCGGTTTGGCCTTTGAGCCGAACAAGTACTCGACTCCCTTTTCTCCGTAGTATGACCATGCGATGACTGTGGAAAAGGCAAACAGGAGTATCCCGACTACAACCATAAACTGACCATAATCTGGCAGGACAGCCTCAAATGATGCAGCCGTAAGGGGCGCACCGTTTACGCCGCTATCCCACTGCCCCGAAACAATTATTACCAGCGCGGTCATGGTACAGATGACAATAGTATCGATGAACGGTCCCAGCATTGCTACCAAACCTTCGCGCACTGGCTCGTCAACTTTTGCCGTCGAATGAGCCATCGGTGCCGATCCGAGGCCGGATTCGTTCGAAAACAATCCGCGTTTTAGCCCCCATGTGATAGTCAGCCAGACAGTAGCTCCGGCAAAGCCACCGGCTGCGGCTGTAGGGTTGAAAGCATGGTGAAAGATTGTCTCAAAGGCAGGAAGAATGCCATCAAGATTCATACCAAGTACTACCAGTGCCGAGCCGACATAGGCTATTGACATAATTGGCACCAGCCACGACGCTACGACCCCGATTCGCTTGATGCCGCCGATTATCACCAGCCCGACAAGGGCGCAAATGACGACCCCGACAACCCAGCGAAAAAGTCCCTCGTCTCCGGGCGAGATGTTGAATGCGCTGACCAGCGAGTGAGCTACTGTGTTCGATTGCACCATATTGCCCGCTCCAAAGGCAGCAATCGCAGTGCAGCCAGCGAACATATAGGCCAGCGGTTTCATTCCGCTTTTCATCCCCAATTCAATGAAGTACATCGGCCCGCCCCGCACATTCCCGTCGTCGTCGATTTTGCGGTACTTGATTGACAGCGTGCAGGAGGCGTACTTGATAGCCATACCAAAAAACGCGGAAACCCACATCCAGAAGATCGCACCGGGGCCGCCATAGTAGATGGCGGTAGCCACCCCGCCGATATTGCCAATCCCGATCGTCGCCGACAGAGCCGCCGACAATGCCTGAAAATGAGTGAGCTGTCCTTTGCGATTGGGATCATCATATTTCCCTCTCACTACAGCCAAACCATGTCCGAAGCCGCGAATCTGAATGAATAGCAAGCGGAAAGACAGGAAAACACCGGTACCCAGGAGCAAAACAATCAGGGGAATGCCCCAGACAAAACTGGATATGGCGTCGAGGACTGAGTTGAGTAATTCCATTAGTTGAAGCCGTAAATACCAAACCGGACGTTGGTTGGCAAGTTAAATTTTGATAACCGGTCCGTCCCGATCTACCCGGCTATCAGCGCTATTGGTTGGCCCACTGGACGATCAAGCGCATGGCATTGCTTACTTTGTGGCACCAGAGTTCTGCGAAATCATCTGGAAGCGGCTGGTCCAGGGGGTAACGTTCGCTTGCTGTAAGAGCCATCGCGCCGTCAAAGTCGACATAGGCCATGCGTGCTGTCAGCTCGTTGCACGGTCGTCCAAAAGCCTCTCCCGGTAATATGGCCACACCAGTATCCTGCAATAACCGATTGCACATTGTCGCAGCATCCCTAATTCCACGCTCAGCGAGTTTGTCCGCTAGCTGAGTGAAATCGGGAAAGAGGTAGAAAGCTCCCTGTGGTGGGTGAGTGCGAATACCTGCTTCGTTCAACGTAGCGGAGCACTGGTTACCAAGCAGAGCGAGAATGCGACGGGTGTGCCAGAGATAACGTTCGATATCGATACCGCCGTTGAAGGCACGAATGGATGCACACTGAATTGGAGAACTGACCGAAGTGAAGGTCTCGCTGGCTACTGCCGCCATCGACTGAAGCAGCCAGTTCAATTCGGGCGGAAAAGTAAAAGTACCCAGCCGCCAACCACCGGCGCCGCACCACTTGGACAACCCGGAACTGATAATGGTCCCTTCCGGATAAAACCGGGCCACCGAGCAATGCTGTCCGCTATGATGCAACTGGCCATATATTTCGTCGGAGAGCAGAATTATTTGAT